>QNDP01000141.1 GCA_003645975.1 Candidatus Hydrothermota bacterium
CCATTCTGGTATGAACAACATGACTTTATCACCAACCTGCAAATCAGGACGTGTGGGCAGCGTCCACACATCTTCATTTCTTTTATTGACATTGCAAAATGTTCGGAAAGCGCATTTGTGGCATTCCAATCCGTGAGCATCAGATTCAACTATGCGAAGTTTCATGAAATCAGAGGATTTATCAATAACGACAGCCGTAAGGTATCTTTCTTCCATTCCCAATAGCCGTCCTGGCTAAAGCTCAACTATTGACCGCCCTCTGTGGCCTCGCCGGTCTCCCCAAGAGTATCTGCTCCAACTTCCTCTCCTGGGACACTTTCAGGAGTCGAAGATTCAGGTGGTTGGACGACCTCTTCTTGGGTTGTCTGCTCTGGAGGCTGAGCTGCTTGCTCTTTCTTGCCACCTTTGGCGATGGCGATGATGATTATGATCACCAGCACTATTATGACTATCCAGACAAGTGCCTTCTTCATGTTACTCCTCCTTGTTTATTGATTTTTTTCAGGTTCAACGCCTGATGATTCCATAATTTCTTTTACAACAAAAATTGGTGCACCTATACGAACAGCGATAGCTACTGCGTCCGATGGCCTTGCGTCTATGCTTATCAACCTTTTGCCCTGCCTTAAAATCAGCCGTGCATGATAGGTTGAGTTTTTTAAACCATTGATCACGACCTTTTCAACTTTTGCATTAAATGCAAGGAAAATGGATTTAATGAGGTCATGAGTTAACGGTCTCGGAACTTTGAAATTTTCAAGTGCTATCTTTATAGATTGCCCTTCATTCTGTCCGATCCATATCGGCAAGATGCGGTTTCCGTTCACCTCTTTCAAAAACATGACAAACGCTTCGGTTGTTTCCTCAATAGCAACATCTAACAACTCGACTTCGACAAGGACAGGAGGCTGCGAAAGCAAATTCTCACCTCTTTTAAGCGCTTTCTGGTTTTACCACGACCCTTATGTGTGCCTCCACTTCAGGGTGAAGCTTTATTGGTATCTTAAAAGCGCCTGTCTCTCTGATCGGTTCTTCCAATTTTATCATACCTTTTTCCACTTTTTGGATTCCGAGCTGTCTAAGGCCGTTAAGTATGTCGATAGAACTGACCGCACCGAACAGTTTTCCGTCCTGTCCTACCTTCACCGGGATAGTAACCGTGGTCTTATTAAGCTTTCTTGCAAGTTTTTGGGCACGTTCTTTGGCCTTTTGCTCTTTATTTCTCCTAAGTCTTTCTTGGGCCTGCCAAGCCCTCAAGTTTGAGGGTGTGGCCTCCAGTGCCCATTTCTTGGGTATCAGATAATTGCGTGCATAACCATCGCTGACACTGACGATAGTGCCTCTATCTCCCAACCCCTCAATTTTTTTTAATAGAATGACTTTCATTTTTCGCCTTTCTTTCGTTAGATGTAATAGGCCTCGACGAATGGGAGCAGAGCCATCTGACGCGCCCGTTTGATGGCCTTGGAGAGCTTCCGTTGGTGATAAGCGCAGGTGCCTGTAATCCTCCGCGAGATAATTTTCCCTCTTTGGGTCAAATACTTACGGAGACGCTCCACATCCTTGTAATCAATTTCATCGATGCCTTCACGGCAAAATTCGCACCTCTTCTTTGCCATATCTATTCACCCTCCTTTTTTGGGTTTTAGAAAGGTAAATCTTCGTCAGAAATAGGCTCTTCATAAGAAGGAATAGAGACATCTTCAACCGGAGGTTCTTCTGGAACTTCCTCGACCAGTGCGCCAGCTTTTTCAAGGAATTGGACGCGGTAAGCAACTATCTCAAATGTTGTCCTTTTTTGTCCCATGTTGTTTGTCCATTCACGACTCCTCAATCGCCCTTGAACGATAACCGGGCTTCCTTTTTGAAGCCTGTCTTTACACCGTTCTGCCAAATCGCCCCAAGTTACCACGTCTATAAAAAGAGTCTCCTCGTTCCAATCTCCGGACGAGGTTTTATAGCGACGACTTGAGGCGATCCGCATGTTTGTTACGGCTCTGCCGGACGGCGTATAGCGCAATTCCGGGTCTCGTGTAAGCCGCCCGGAGAGTAACACAAGATTTAGTTCTGGAAACTTTATATCCAAGGTTAATCCCCCCTTCGCAATATCATGCCTCTCATCAGGTTAGGGTTAAGCCTAAGTTCCCTTCTAAGTTTATCTGGAAGTGTAGGCTTACCCTTAAAGTAGAAGACAACATAATATCCTTCTTTTTTGTGTCTAATCTCATAAGCCAGCGTCCGTTTTCCCCATTCGTCGATGTTCTCAATCTCACCGCCGTCGGACACGATTATATCCTTAAGTTTTTCGATAGTAGCTCCTATGTCTCCCTCTGAGAGATCCGGATCTATTATCACCATCATTTCATATTCTCTCATAAAATTTAACCTCCTTTGGACCTGAGTTTTTACTCAGGGGAACTGTCCTCGATCAGTTCCTCCACGCTTTTTAAGAGTGGTTTTTAGTATAACCTCGTCTTTTCAGATAATGCAACTTACTTGTTACCCTGTGATTCAGTATATGTTATTGGCCGTCAATTCGTTACAGTTTGCCAGAATAGACATAAAATATAATGTAACCTATCGCTATAACGATGACGATTTCCTCAATTTGTGATAATCCACTGGATTCTCCTGTCCCCGACGGAGACAATCCCTCGTATTTGACAAATTTTAGGTCTTTGTAAGGGATGGTGTCTGTGAAACTCTCTTCGACTTCCTTTGACCACATAAGCTTATCGTCCTTTTGAAACTTTATTGTGAGGTTAAAAGTGAAGCGCCTTTTGACCATCTTCCTTCCGATGATGCCCTTTCGATAAAAGGAATAAAACACTTTCACATTTTCCAAGCGGAAAATGAGTTTTGCGCTTGATTTTTTCACAACAGGGATGTTCTTTGAGAGAAGAACTTGCTCCATCTGGTCTTTGACCACCCATCCCCATGGCGATTTGCTCACTTCGACTATTTCAACGGAATCGCAAAGACTTTCGGGAATTTCTTCGTCTAATCTACGGGATACCAACTCCTTAAGAACTTGCAAATCGTTCTGCGGGGAAGCAGCGGATGTCACGCAAATTAACAACACAAGATGCATCAACATGGGCGAAATTATCCCTGCAACTTTAATATCAGTCAAATTTAGGTGTCCGGTTGTGATGAGTGTTGTCCCAAAAATTTTTGTAAAACGATCTGACAGATCGCGCCCCCGGGGGGTTTCATGAGCGAGCTGCGAAGTGGATAAGGTATTACAATGTTGAGAGGCCACATCTTGGGATAGGAGGAGAGAGTCCAGTTGAGCGGTTCAAAAAGATATATGGAGGGGAACCATCGGAGTTGTTGAGGTTCAGAGGGATAGACATAGGTAAATTGTCGACAGAGCTGATTTTGTGGTTCAATCAGAGGGTGGGTCACAATGTCCCGGCACAATACAGTGTTATGTTTGCCACCACAAAGTAAAAGGCCTATAGCCGAAAGCGGAGTGTAAAATATACTGCTTCGGATTCATAAGAAAAGCAGCAAGTGGAACAAACTCCACAGGTATAGCTCCAAGTTTCGATTGGTGATAAGAATCCTTGGTAACAACGATGACTTTTTCAGGCGAGTAAAGTTCTGCGAATGCCCTTAAAGCTTTAGAAATCTTTGGCGTTTTCATTGATGTGAATTTCACTTCGATCGCCACGAGCCTTTGACCGTCAATTTTTAGGACAAAATCAACTTCGGTGCCGTTCGGTCGTCGCCAGAAGAACAGCTCCTCACGCAATGGGTTGAGCTGACGCAAAAGCTCGACAAAGACACAATTTTCGACCAAAGGTCCTCTGTCGGATCTTACGGCCAACGGGGCATAATCTCTTACAGCCCAATTCCTTAACCCGGTGTCAACAAAGTAGATTTTGGGGCGGCGAGTGATTTCCTTGCGCTTCGTCCTTCCAAAAGGGCGCAGAATTTTCAACAGGAATGTGTGCTCCATAAGCGCCAAAAATTTCTTAATGCGATAAACCGTCAAGCCAAGTTCCGTCGCAAGCCGTTCATGAGACAGAAGATTTCCGATATTTGCTGCCAGAAGCGCGAAAAAGGAACGGAAAGGCACCAAATCGTCCTTGAGAATCGCCGCTAACTCATAGCGTTCATAGCGCATAAAAATTGAACTCAAAACCTGACTGACCTGTGGTTCATCCCCAAATTTCAAGGCCACTTCAGGAAAACCGCCAAAAACAATGAAGTCATCCAAAATCTGAAGCACGCTTTTTGAACCTGCAGATTGTGGATCGGCTGCAAGTGGCTTTATCCGCTCTTCTTCCCTAAAAGTTAAGTATTCTCTGAAACTCAACGGGTAAAGCTCGAATTCAACGAGTCGGCCGACGAGCGCATCGCCGCCCGGCAACCTAACAGCCGCCATGTTAGAGCTGCTCAACACCAACTTCTTTTCGGAATGATAATCGACCATAAGTTTGACAAATCTCTGCCACTCTGGAAGCTTATGGACTTCGTCGATAAAAATCACATCCACATCGTAGCTTCGAGAAACGAAATCCGCACCCCGCGTCAGTATTTCAAAATCTTCGGGACGCTCAACATCGAAATACATCGTGCGAAATCCTTTTGTCTGAAGAGCATTCTCGGCCAACCGCATAAGCGATGTCTTGCCGACCTGACGCGGTCCGACGATCATCAGAGCCTTTCGCAGGTCACCAACTATACTTTTCACAAGGCTTTCAAGTGTTTCTCGATTTTTCAGCATTTTTCTGCCCTTCTATTTCGGATTTATCATGATAAATCAAAAATCGATTTAAGGAAATATCAATTTGACAACTATTCAACAGCCGGGACGGCTGCCTTACTTTTAAGTAGGTCGGGCGTCTCGCCC
>QNDP01000142.1 GCA_003645975.1 Candidatus Hydrothermota bacterium
AATGTCATTCGGATCGGCACGGTTCCGACTCCGCTGCTTTACTTCTCGCTTTTCCATCTGCCAGTTGATGGCGGAATTCAAGTGACAGCGAGCCATAATCCACGGGAATACAATGGCTTCAAGATCAATCTTGGGCGTGATGTCGTTTGGGGTGAGGGCATTCAACGCATCAGAGAAATCATTGAAAAAGAGGCTTTTTTGAAAACCTTTGAACGGGGTAAACTTGAAACTCAGCCTGTAACAGGCGCTTACATTGACCGCATCGTCCGCGATGTCAAAATACAAAAGGACATCCGTGTGGCGGTCGATGCGGGTAACGGAACCGCAGGTCCCGTCATCCAAGAGCTTTATCACGAGCTCGGCGTCAAATACAAAGGCCTTTACCTCGACCCCGACGGCACTTTCCCGAACCATCTGCCCGATCCGACCGTCGAAAAATACATGGAAGACCTCAAAAAACTTGTCGTTGACGGAAAATTCAACCTTGGTGTCGGTTTCGACGGCGATTCGGACCGAATCGGGGCGATCGATGAGAAGGGGCAGATCATCTTCGGCGACAAGCTGCTCGGCGTGTTCGCCAAAGCGGTGCTCAAGGAATTCCCAGGCTCGACCATTATCTTCGATGTGAAGTGCTCAAAGGGGCTGGTCGAATACATCAAAAAGCTTGGTGGAAAGCCGCTTATGTGGAAGACCGGCCACTCGTTGCTCAAAGCCAAACTCAAAGAGACCAATGCTCCTTTGGCGGGCGAGATGTCCGGCCATATCTTCTTCAACGACCGTTATTTCGGATACGACGACGCCATCTACGCCAGCGTCAGGTTGTTCGAGATTTTGAGCAAAACGAGCAAACCGCTGTCAGCGTTGGTGGCCGAGATACCGAGCTATATCTCCACTCCGGAGATACGGGTTGGTTGTCCCGACGAACGCAAATTCGATGTGGTCGCCGATCTGGTGCAATACTTCAAGTCAAAGAATCTCAATGTGATTGACATCGACGGCGCTCGAATTGAGTTTGACGACGGATTCGGACTTGTGAGAGCATCGAACACACAGCCGGTGCTCGTGTTGAGGTTTGAAGCGAAAACTGAGGAACGCCTTCAGGAGATCAAAGACATCATCATCTCAAAACTTCGTGAATATCCCGAAGTTGACTTGAGCGAGATAGAGTGACCTGAGACCATGCGGTTCGGGCGCCGGGAAGATGTTGATTTTCATGGACATATCTCCGGTGCTCGGCCGCCTTTCTTTTTTGTGTTTTTTAACTGGTGAAAATCAAATGCAGAAGATAGAAACACATCGTCTTTCCAACCAAGCACAAAAACACTTCGACAGAAGAGAAAAAGTTTGGGGGCAGTTTTTTACGCCAAAAGTCGTTTCCGACTTCATCGTTAAGTTTTCGGTAAAGCACATAATCGGAGCTGCCAGAAGGGGTTGTGATCCATCTTGTGGCGATGGTGTTTTCGTAAGCTCTCTTTTAGAGCAGGGTTTTGAACCTTTAGGCGTTGACATCGACAAAAATGTCTTGCAAAGAATTCCGTTAAATTTGAAAAAATATGTGAAAATCCAGAATGGCCTTGAAATCTCTGAAGACGAAAAATTTGATCTGGTCGTCGGTAATCCTCCATTTTCATCGAAATATGGTCGAATCGGCGGGGAAATTCTAAGGAAGTTCAATCTCGGCAAAGGCAGGCGGTCTCAGGCGATCGAAATTTTGTTTTTAGAGAAGTTCCTGCGTTTGACCCGTGAGGGTGGCGTCATCGGCATTATCCTGCCGCATGGCATTTTTTCCAATGTGCAACTCTCTTATGTGAGGGAATTTATACGAAGCAATCTGCGAATCATCGCTGTCATATCTCTGCCGCGAAATATCTTCAGAAACAGCCAGACCTCATCCAAAACATGCATCTTGATAGGGCGAAAAGAAAAAAATCCGAGTCGAGACCGGCCGATTTTGTTTGCTGCCGTTGAATCGCTCGACGAGCTTCTCAAAGGTGAATTAAAAAACTCGGTCAAGACCACGCCGAACGAGTTCCTTTATCCTGAATTTTACCTCGACATCAATCCAGTGCTCGTCGGTCTTCCCAAACTCAAAGATTTTTGGGTCGAAATAAGGCAGGGCAGAACGCTTTACGGAAAGGAGCGGACATTTTCAAAAACCGGCATCCCGTTCATATCAGCAAAAACCTTTACGGAATTCGGATTAGACCTGTCCAGAGACCGAAAGTTTGTGCTTCCTGGAAGCAAAATGGACTTCAAAAAGGCTCATGTCAGGGTAGGGGAGTTGTTGTTCGTTCGCGTGGGCGTCGGTTGTATCGGACGAACTGCTGTGATCACCGACGACGAAGAAAAGGGGATCGCCGACGATTGGATTTACATAATCGAGGTGAAAGATGCCAGAATTTCTGCTTTTTATCTCCATTTTTGGCTTCAGACTCCTATGATTCAGAAGGAGATAAGGCGGCTTGCAAGGGGAGTCGGCACGGTTACAATCCCGATCAAATTGCTGAAAGAGGTGCCTGTGCTCGTTCCGAGAGGGGAGACGCTCGACATTTTTCGGCGGTATTACCTTGAGATGACGGCGGCTTTCAGACAAAATGACTTGGAAAAAGCGATGGAGTTTAAAAGGAAGGCCATAGAACTCATTGAAGAGCAGATAGAAAAGGCCAAATCGCTGGTCGAAAAAGCGGGTCAAAAAGAGCGTTCAACGGCGCAATTTGCTGTTTTTCAAAGTTGAATTCAGAATTTTTCCACACAAGGAGAGCCCCGATGAAGATAGTTTCGATTCGAGGTTACAAAGGAAGCGGCAAGACATCAGTCGCAACTACGCTCATAAGAGAGCTTAAGTCAAGAGGTTACAAGGTATCATCGGTCAAATCGATACACATGGAGGGATGGCGGATCGATCAGCCCGGAAAAAATTCGTATGCACATCGAGAGGCTGGAGCAGAACCAGTTGCAGCATGGGGACTTGAGGAAACAGCCATCATCTTCCCTCGACGCCTCAAGCCAATGGAACTTTTGAAGTTTTTTAACGCAGATTGGCTTTTCGTCGAAGGCGATCTGCATCTACCTGTCCCTCAGATAGTTTGTGCTAAATCGGTCGAAGACGCGCAGGAGCTGCGGAACGGCTTGACTTTCATGTTCTCCGGAATTCTATCGAACGAAATCGATGAACTTGACGGACTTCCAGTCATAAACGCCCTCGAAGACCCCCAAAAATTTGTCGATTTTGTCGAAGAGAAGGTCTTTCAAGCGCTTCCATTCTTCGACTGCGGCGATTGCGGGATGGACTGTCAGGGGATGGCAGAGGCCATCTTGCGGGGCGAAAAGACCGTCAAGGACTGCGTCATGATGCAGAAGGACAATGTCCAGATATTCGTCGCCGGAAAGCGTGTTCCACTTAACCCGTTTGTGCAGAACATCATCGGCAGCGTGGTGAAAGGAGCCGTCTATTCGCTCAAAGGCGTCGAGAAGGGCAAGGAGATACGCATAAAAATACTCGACCCTGACCTGCTCTGACATGAAGCTGCTCAAACCGTTATTTGTGTTTGCCGCCTATGCGATTCTGACCCTCTGGGCAGTGTTCTCGCTTGTCCCGCTTTTATGGCTTTTCATATCCGCTTTGACGCCACAGGATTACCTGATCCGCATTCCGCCGATCCTCAAGCCTTCAGCCATCTCTTTGCAAAATTTTGTTGAACTTTTTGGACGAGGTCAGATTGTCAGGTGGTTCGCAAACAGTCTATTCATCGCTGCGTCGGTTACGTTCCTTCAGCTTTTCTTTGATGCACTTGGGGGTTATGTGCTTGCCAAACACAATTTTCCGGGTCGAAAATGGATTTTCACCGCAATCCTTGCCACGATGATGATTCCACCACAGGTAACGCTTGTCCCTACTTTCCTGATTTTGAGCAAAGCTCATCTCATCGATACGCACATGGCGATTATTTTGCCTCAGCTTGTCGGGGCATTCGGTATCTTTTTGATGCGTCAATACATCGTGAGCCTGCCATCGGAACTGCTCGACGCAGCGCGAATCGATGGCGCATCAGAATTTTCGATATTTTTGAGGATCGTTCTGCCCCTTGTCCGACCTGCGCTCGCTGTGCTCGGCATCTTCATCTTTGTGGCCAATTGGAACAGCTTCTTATGGCCTTTGATAGTTCTGAACACGCCGAGCCGCTTCACACTTCAAGTCGGCCTTTCCACACTTCAAGACCAATACATCACCGATTACGGGATTTTGATGGCGGGAGCGGCGATAGCTGCGATTCCGATGATCGGCATCTTCTTCGCCTTCGGAAAACACATGATGCAAGGCCTAACGATCGGCGCTTTGAAAGGCTAACCGTTTATCTTCCAATCAATTTCGTCTAATAGGGCACTCCTTCCGTTACGACTTTGTCCGCCATGTCTCTGATGAACTTCGGCAGCAACCCTTGCTCCTTCAGCTTGCTGCGGATGTGTTCGACGATCTTGGGCGTGTCGATGCGCATTGGGCAGTGTCTGACGCATCTGCCGCACAGTGTGCATGTGAACGCCATCGGAGCGGCCTCTTCAGGACCACCAGCGACATAGTAAGTCCATGGTATCCCTATGCCGCCCATGTATTTGTAGCCCCAATAACCTGTTGTGAGGGGATAGACCGCACATTCATACATGCAGGCGCCGCATCTGAGGCAGTAAAGTGCCTCGCGTACAATCGGATCGGCCGCCATAACCTTGCGTCCGTTGTTCAGAAGAATCACATGCAGCTCTTTGGGGCCGTGTGCACCATAGACGATCACCTTTTCGATGTCGCCAGTCTTTGACGGACCCGAAATTATTGACACATAACTCATTGCAAGATAGCCGGCGTA
>QNDP01000143.1 GCA_003645975.1 Candidatus Hydrothermota bacterium
GGTCGTGCTCAATGTGGACATCGAAAAGCAGCGCATTTCGCTCGGAATGAAGCAGGCCAAGCCCGATCCATGGTCGCTGATCGAGGAGAAGTATCCGATCGGCAGTGTGGTCAAAGGTGTGGTCAAAGAGTTCGGCAACTTTGGAGCTTACATTGAAATCGAAGAGGACATTGAAGGCTTCCTGCATGTCGCCGACATCTCGTGGACCAAGCGGTTTTCGCATCCGTCGGAAGCGCTGCGCAAAGGCCAGAAGCTGCGTCTCAAGGTGCTCAATATCGACCGCAAGAGCAGGCTTCTGGAGCTTGGCCTGAAGCAGCTCAGAGAGAACCCGTGGCCTGAGATCATGAGGCGGTTGCCCATCGGCACACAGATCAAGGCGCCGATTTTGGAGCTCGGCGAGCGTGGCGTAACCGTTCAGGTCGATGTTGGACTCGAAGGCTTTGTCCCTCAATCGCATCTCTATAAGCGCGGCAATCCGAAAGAGAATTACGAAGTTGGGCAGGAACTTAACCTGCAAGTCCTAAAAATTGAGCCTGAAAGGAAGCGCATCCTTCTTTCGGAGCGTGAATATTACCGTGCAATCGAGCGCCGTGAGCGCGAACGTGAGCGTGCAGAGGTTTATGCTCGTGTCAAAGCCGAGCCTGTGCGTGTCAATCTCGGCGAAATCCTCAGAGCCGAGCTTCAGAAACTTGAGGAACTCATGCGTGGGGCAGAGGAGGAGGCCGAAGAAGAGAAGGCTGAGGCGGAGCAGCAGCCTGCGGGCGGCGATGAAAGCGGCGGCGAATCCGCTGAGCCGACAACGGAAACATCAGCATAAGGGCCGAAAAATTTCGAGAAAAAGATTGGGGCGCCTGACGGCGCCCCTTTTTGTTTTTAACCCGTTTGTTCGGCTGAACCCTATTCGCCTTCCGGTGGCGGAGCGCTCCGGTATGGACCTGAACCGTGGGGACCTCCAGGAAGACCGCCGAACGGCCAATGCCAACCCATCCGCGCCATCCTCCAGAGCTTTTCCTGCTGCTCTTTCGTCAGGACATTCCAGATCTCGAGCCACTTGTGCATCTTGAGGATGGATAATTCGGTTCGGAGTTCACCATTGCGCCGTATAAGTTCCTCGATCCTTTTCTGGTTGGCATTCGGGTCGCGCCAAAGTGCCCTAAGTTCCACCATGTTTTTCCTTATCTGGGTTTGGAGATCGATCATCTGCGTTTCGTATTTGTCCTGAATCTCGATGATCCTATCCATCTGTTCGGCGGTAATGCCGAGTTCCTGCTGCGCTGCTGCGTTCGACAGCAGTCTATGAAATTTTGGCCCACCCCAATTCAGCAACACAGCTAACAATGCGATATGCATCAGCATGATCAAGCACCTCCTTTTTCAGTTTTCCAAATCCCTTAGATTCCACAAAAAACATAAATGTTCCTTTTTCCTCATCGAATTGCACAAGCCCCGAGATTTGGAGTTGAGGGTAAGGGTAGGGTAGTGGAGGCTACTCGTTGAGCCGATAACGGATTTGTTTGCCGCGCCCCTCGCGCCTGAGCACGCCCATCTTGACCATATTTTCGAGATCAAGCCGTGCGGTGCGCTCCGAGATACCCATCATTTTCTCGTATTCCCTGCGGGTAACAACAGGATGCGTTTTGAGGTATTCGTAAAGTTTTTGTTGTCTGAGGTTCAATTTGGAGATGTCAACGGGCCTGCGGCCGAGCTGGATGTTGATGAAAAGTCCTCCGTGAACTCGGCTCACCTCGATGTTGCCTATGCCGCACTCTTTGGCTTTGGCGTTGATCAGCGCCCAACCGGGATGTGGTTTGGCAAGTTTGGCGAGATAGAGGGCGCGTCTGAGGAGCGGATTGCGTGGGATGGAAGGGATATAGCCGGGGACACCGGGCTTGAGATCGGCCTTGGGCGCCCCCGGCACGAAGACTCTAACCCCCTCGGAGGAAATGCCAACATCTAAAGGTGCCGGTATTCCATAGTCTCTGTGTGCGAATGCGTTAACGATAAGCTCTTCAACTGCATCCCTAAAACACTCAACTTTTTGTTTTTCAATGTCTTTACTCAACTCACTTAAGACATAGGCCACGATTTGGCGTAATTTTACCATAATAGGCCCGATAAAAACAGATTGAGTTAAAAACTCATTGCTAACGAAAGATTTGAACCGTTTCACATAAACCTCAGACTGCGGCAGATAACTCTCAGGTGAGCTTCCCATCAAAAGCATTGCCGCAACCGTTACCTTCCCACCACGGAGGAGACCGACCTGTTCGAGGAACTCAAGGGGCCATTTGACATCGTTCAATGCGGCGAACTCCTCGATGAGTTTCTGGTCAAGTGCTTCTATGGAAGCACCTTTCACTATTCTCATGTCAAACGACGGCACGAGCCATTTTTCGAGGATGATCCGTTCGACCTCTTTTCTGGAGAGCCTTTCGACCTTGCCGTCACGGTAGATGAGGGGTCTGCCGTCAAAAAAGTAAGGTTTATCAACACCATCCGGCACAGCTATTGTGCACCCAATCTTTACCGGCATAACAACTGGCATTATGTCCGGTTCTATCATCTTCACGGTCTCTTTGGTCAACTTCTCCGCCTCCGATACATCCATAGGCACTTGTAGGACACCACCTTCTGCATTTGCAAGCGCCACAATGAATTCTCCGAGCCTTTTTTCGACCTCATCCCTTCCTATCTCAATCATTGCCGGCATCTCATTCTCTCCTGCCGTAATTGCCGGCTGTATTCTACCGGTAAATGCCGTAATTGTCAAGCGGCAAAAATTTCATGACCGAGGACACCCGAACCCACACATTTGCCGCCCGATATGCACTATAATTTGGTATCTTTTTGACAAGCTATGAGAACCGTTTTCAGTTCCAAAAACAAAAACACGGAGGTGAGGTAAAATGTCAAAAAGATGGTTGTCCATCCGTTGGCTGTTTGTGCCCATCATTTGGGCCGTCTTGTCCACTCAGATCCATGCAGATGTTACGCTCAGGAAGGTGAGGCACATCTCGGCTGGCCTCTTATCCGACATCACCACCAAAGTTACATGGTTCCTCAAAGACTCAAGATTTTGTGAGAAAGAACAGACTGAGATGCTCCTTGTAAGTTCCTCGACAGCAACAATCTATGACTTAAAAAAGGCTAAGGTCTGGAAGGTCGATTTCGATGACGAAACTTACGAAGAATTTGAGCTAAGCGATTATAGAAGCGACACATCCTACAAATTGGAATCCTTGCTCAACCTCACGATGGACAAGCTTAAGTCTATGGAACTTGAATATCTGTATTTCCATGTCTCGCCGCTCTCGAAAGAGAGGGTTATAGGAGGCTACAAGTGCAAAGGTCTCATGTTGACTTTGACCGGAAGGTTCAGCGATCCGTTTGGCGATGAAGACATTGATATGCTTGGCAGTTTCGTGGTCTGGCTGGCAAAGGTGAAAGGAGATGACCCACTGGCCAAAATTTACGATTTCTATTTCTCGAAGGTCTCAAGGGACACTGCCACACTCGTATTTGAGATAGGTGAGGAGTTTTTGGAAAGTTTTGCCGATGTCGAATCGATGCAAAAGCAGGTTTCGCAAGTTCTGACGACGCTATTTGGCGATACCACCAACCTCTATCCTGTTGGTTTTGAATTCATGGTGCGTTCCGGCGATCCAACGAGCGCAACTTCGTCTGTGTTACCGATTTTCATCTCCGAGTATCTTGTCGGTGTCTCTCAACCGAAGATTCAGGACGCCATCTTTAAGGTGCCCGAAGGGTTCGAGAAAGAGGAGGAGTCTGACTGGGATCTCTTTCAGTTCCAGGAAGATGACTCTGACTGAAATCCGTCTTCCTGCGTTGGGAGCGAATTTTTTGAAAAATTTTACGATAATTCGACGGTTGAGATAACTGTTTTGCCGTCAAATCAATAGATTACGCAAAAGGAAGACATTCTTGAAACCGTAGGAGGTGGATTTTTCCATGTTGAACTTGATTTTGTGTGCAGTTTTGGCTTTGGGCAACTTTGTGGACTACAAGCACATCGTCGTCGCTTTCGAGGAGAATGTCGATGTCATCTCGTCGGAAGTTGATGCCAAAATTGTTGCCGTGTCGAAAGATGCGAAGATAATAGAGCGTTATCCCGGAGCTTTGAACTTCATCGTGGTCGAGCTGGCTGATAGCTCGGAACTCGCTGCAAATCAGTTCATTCAAGCGGTCAAATCGGTCGAAGGTGTCAAATATGCCGAACCGGTCATGCTCTACCACAAACTCGGAAAATACACGCCCAACGACCCTTATTGGAACTACCAGTGGGGACCGCGTTACATCCACGCCGACACGGCATGGGGGCTCGAACTTGGCTCCGATGATGTCATTGTGGCTGTGATAGATGAGGGAGTCCAATACGACCATCCAGACCTTGCCAGCCGATTCGGCCCGCTTCGCGGCTACGATTTTGTGGACAACGATTCCGACCCGATGCCTGTCTCCGAGCAGGAGGATCACGGGACGCATGTCGCCGGGATAATCGCCGCCGAAATCGACAATTCCATTGGGATTGCAGGTCTTGCGCAGGTCAAGCTTTACGCCGTGCGCGTCCTCGATGAAAGCGGCACGGGCACAACAGTTCAGATCGCCAACGGGATCCAGTGGGCGGTCGATGCTGGCGCACGCATCCTGAACATGAGCCTCGGTGGACCGACACCAAGTCTTTTGGTCCTAAATGCTTGCAATTACGCATGGTCGCATGGCGCGGTGATCATAGCGGCGGCAGGCAACGACGGCGCTGACTCGATCGACTATCCCGCCCGTTACGACAGCGTCATTGCGGTTACTGCAATCGAACCCGAC
>QNDP01000144.1 GCA_003645975.1 Candidatus Hydrothermota bacterium
TCGAGCTCATTCATGAATTGCTCGATGCCCTCCTCGCCCGTCGCTGCAACGACAAATTCGAGGTAAGACGGGGCTTTCTCGTTCCAGCAACCTTTGAGGGAGGGCGTGTTCAGTTTCAGGTCAACAATGTCGAGCCCTTTGTCATTTATGAATTGAAGCAGTTTCTTCACAAGTTCCCTCTCGAGGATATGCCCGGCAACTGAGTATTTGACGCTGAAGGTCGAATTTTCAACTTCCTCCATCGCAGCCACTCTTGCCCGTTCATATTCTTCCTTCGCCATTTTGGCCTTCGCTTTCTTCTGGATCTTGCCGATGATTCTGTGCTCTCTCTCGATGCGATGCACGATTTCCCTATCCGGAAAGCTGATCGCCTGAGCGGGGCAGATTGTGGCGCATGTGGAACAGCCGACCATGCAGTTATATGGTTTTGTCACAACGGCCTTATGGGCCTTCGCATCGAACGAAAATACGTTTCTGCCGCACGAGACATAACACAACTTGCACCCGATGCATTTCTCAGGGTCTATTGTGGGATACCACGGTATTTCCTCCCTCGGTATTCCGTGCCAGTATGCAAATTGGGGATCCGGCTTTTTGATGACCTCCATCTCTTGCCTCCTTTTTGCTTTTATTCCAAATATTCGGATTTTGTAATATAAACGGGCAAAAATTTTAGCAGGATTTCTCAAATTTTTCCAGCTTTGAAGCTTCCGGAATGTCGATCCTGTTCAAAAAATCCTTTAGATAGGTAACAACCGGGTTATCGGTGTTGAGGTAATAGCAGACTCTCGTCCCATGCCTCTCGAAGTTTACGAGTCCCATAAGCCTGAGCAGAGAGAGTGCCCTTGAGACCGAGCTTTGAGGGTATCCCGTGATCCGCATGATGTCGCAGACGCAAATAGGTTCCAACCTGACGATTGTCAGGAAAACAAACAGGCGGCGCGGATTTCCAAGTGCTGAAAAGACATTTGCTATTTCGGATATTTGCATGTTTGTATTTTAAGGGATAGCTTCTCCAATCGATAGGGGACAACACTTATGATAGCCTTTCTTTTGATTGTCTATCTGATAAGTTCAATTAGGAAAAGCATGCCTTCAGGAGCTTTCTAATTGCTGTCTTGCCTCGTATTTAGTTACTTTTCTAACTATTGACAGGTAGTCTTACGATAAATTTACTACCCTTTCCCGGTTCGCTTTCGACTTCGATTTTACCTCCGTGTAGGAGCACGACGTGTTTGACGATAGAAAGTCCGAGGCCTGTGCCGCCGAGTTTCCTCGAACGGGATTTATCCACGACATAGAATCTTTCAAAAATCCTTGGTATGTATTCTTTAGGGATTCCTATCCCTGTATCAATCACCTCTACAACGGCATATCCGTTTTCTTCCCTGAGAAGTATGGACACCTCACCCTTCTCGGTGTATTTGATGGCATTATCTATCAAGTTTACAAAAACCTGTTCCAGCTTGAATGGATCGCCTTTGATGACAGGGTTACATTGGGCTGTGAATTTCAGCTCCAATCCCTTTTCCTCTGCCCTTGGTCTGAATATCTTGACAACATTCTCCAAAAATCCCTTGAGATAAATGTCTTTTAGAGAGGTATCCAGCCCCTTTTCTTCGATTTCAGCCAGTGTTAAAAGGTCTTTGACGATGTTAATAATTCGTTCTGTATGTTTCCTAATAATTTTCAAATAAGTTTTGGCTTCTCCTTGAACTTCATCCTCAAGCGTTTCCACATATCCTTTTATGGCTGTCAGAGGAGTCCTTAGTTCATGCGATGCATTTATCACAAAATCCTTTTTGATTTTTTCGATCGCCTTGAACTCAGTTATGTCATGCAAAACAACAATAAATTTATTTTCGGAAACCATAGGCGTAATGCTTATTAAAAAGAGTTTGTCGTTTAATTCTACTTCTTTTGTTACGGTTCTTTTCTCATTTACGGCCTTTTCGACGCACTTTATGAGTCCTGAGTCTCTTAAAACTTCCCGATAAAACCTGCCTTGAGAGCTATCGCCCACAATTTTATCGAAGCTTCGATTGGAAAGCTCTATTCTTCCATTTCCATCTATGACGATAAGACCCTCTGAGAGCGATGAGAGAATGGCAATAAGCTCTTCCTGTTTGAGCCTAACTCTTTCGAACAATTTTTTGATCCTCTCGCCCATCTCATTAAAACTCGATGCGAGTTTTCCGAGTTCGTCTTTTCTTTGGATCGATGCTTTTGCTGAGAAGTCGCCGAGTGCAAGCCTGTTGGAAACGCTCACAAGCTCCCTAATAGGATCGGAGAAACCTTTTGCAAGGAAATATGCCCCCAAAAGTGAGAGAGCTGTTATGATGAGTATCATGCAGATCATATCACGCGATAAATTGCTCAGAAGATGCTCAATATCACTTAAAAATAGGCTGAGTCTCAGAATACCAATAATCTTCCCATTGGTTTTAAGGGGAATTGCAACATAAAGCATCTTTTTCTGCATCGTTGTGCTATACCTAATGGTTTCGCCGTATCCTTTTGAAAGTGCCTGTATAACCTCCGGTCTCGTCCCATGATTTTCCATCAAAGACGGATCTTTTTTGGAGTCAGCCAAGACTGTCCCATCAGTGGCTATGACCGTGATTCTGATATTTGTCTCTCGGCCTATAGACTTTACAAGGGAATCAAGCTCGGAAAATCTCCGTTGTTCAATCAGTGGTTTTATGCTTAAGCTAAGAGGATATGAAATTTTTTTAAGGTCCGATGACAATGTATCTATGTAATGGCTTTTTATTCGCTTCACAGCAAATGAAGCTATTGAGGTAGAAATGAGTAAAATTACGAAGAGAAAGCTTGTAAATATTTTTACAAAAATCGATCCCTTCATTCTTCCACTTCTATTTTATACCCAACTCCACGCACATTTTTGATGAATTTTCCAGCCTCTCCAAGCTTCTCTCTTAAATGCTTTATGTGGACATCTACGGTTCTATCGAGAACTATTTTGTCATATCCCCAGAGTTCATCAAGAATCTGTTTTCGGGTGAAGACCCATCCCTTCTTTTCAGCAAGCATTTTTAGAATTTTAAATTCTGTGGGCGTTAGCTCTACTTTTTTACCCCTCACATATACTTCGAATTTAAAGGGGTCAATCAATAGAATCTCACCGATCTGTATCTTTTTGTTCTCTTTTTCCTTCTGCTGTCCTCTCCGTCTGAGCACAGCTTTAACCCTCGCAACTAATTCTCTTGGAGAGAACGGTTTGGTTACATAGTCATCTGCACCAAGTTCAAGACCCAAGACCTTGTCGGTCTCTGTCGCCCTTGCAGTAAGCATAATGATCGGAATATCACTGTATTTTTCGTGGAATTTAAGAAATTTACAAACCTCTATGCCATCAATGTCAGGAAGCATGAGGTCAAGGATTATCAGATCGGGTTGCTTGATGGACAATTCTCTCAGGAATGGCTCAGCCGAAAGGAATTTTCTGACTCTAAAACCTGAACGTTCAAGGTGAAGCGCGACAAGTTCAAGAATATCTTCCTCATCATCTATGATATCTATCAATTTTTTTGTTTCCATGATCGTGCATATTATAAATCAAGTAAAGCATCTCACAGACACCAGAACACCTTTATGAGCAGTTTTTTGTTTTTTTCTCTTTCGAGAAAAACAGATTCAACCAAGGAGAGATTCTTAACAGAAAATTAACAGAACCCTAATATGCACTTAACGAAACCCCTCCACAATTTCCGCCGAACCAACAAGGAGGCTTCAGATGAGGATCAGAAAAACCATAAAAAAGATAAGGAGCAAAATGGAAGGGAATGCTGTCAGCCGATTTGAAGTGTGGTTGGGTTTATTGTTGCTTTCTCTCCCACTTCATGTGCAATCTCTCCCGCTTAAAGGCGATTTCAGGTTTAGAATCCAATGTGAGAAAGAGAACTCCAATGCTGAGCGGGTGAGAGAACGGATAAGGTTCAGAATAGGCGCAGTTGAGAACGTTGATAATGTATGGGAGCTGGGTTTTGGCCTCGCAACAGGTGGAGCTGACCCAAGATCAACCAACGAGACTTTAGACAGGGCATTAGAGACACCAGATATAAGGCTTGATTACGCCTATGCGGAATGGATGGCTGGGAACGGATTTTCAATGTGGTTTGGCAAATACAAAGGGATCAAAAAGGCCCTATGGCTCACATCTGATCTATTGTGGGACTCCGACATAAGGCCTGACGGAGTGGGAGCGAAATTTAACATGGGATCTGGCTCACCTGATATTTTTGCCAATGCAGGGCTTCTTGTTCTGGACGAAATAAAATCGAACCCTCACGACCCGCTTACGGGTTACGCTCAGATAGGGATTAAATCATGCCTTTCCTCTGATGTTAAATTTTATGCTGGTGTTGCTTACTACATTCCCCAGAATGTGAAAGGATATCATCTGAAACACTCCTCAGGGACAAATACAACCGATTCTCTCGGTAATTTAATCTACAACTACCAAACTTTAGCTCCCAGTTTGAAACTGTCCTTTGGCAAATTCTCAATCTATTCCGATTTTGTTTACAACCCATCCGTTTCTGACGCCAACAAGGGCTATCTCATCGGGGGAAGCTTCAGCGACAAGACATCAGTTGGCCACTTTAAGGTCAAATATCAGTTCAGAAGGCTTGAGAAAGATGCATGGCTTGACCCGTTCCCTGATTCTGACGCCTACGGAGGAGGGACCGGCGTTACGGGGCACGAGATAGAATTGAAACTTGGCCTGACAAAGCACGCCTCCTTTGCAATTGATTTTTACACCATGAAAAAA
>QNDP01000145.1 GCA_003645975.1 Candidatus Hydrothermota bacterium
AATTATTACAAATGGACACAATGGATTTTCCTAAAACTTGATGAAATGGGATTGGCTTATCGGGCAGATGCCTATGTTAATTATTGCCCGAATTGTAAGACCGTGCTCGCAAATGAGCAGGTCATCGATGGTAAATGCGAGCGCTGCAAAACCCCTGTCATAAAAAAGAAACTGACGCAATGGTTTTTCAAGATCACCGACTATGCGGATAGGCTTCTCGAAGACCTCAAAAAACTCGAAGGCAAATGGCCTGAACTGGTTATCAAACAGCAGGAAAATTGGATCGGCAAATCTTACGGCACGACAATCGTCTTCAAACTTGAGGACGGCACGGACTTCCCGGTTTTCACGACACGCGCGGATACAGTTTTCGGCGTAACCTTCATGACCATCGCACCGGAGCATGAGTTGACCGAGAAACTTATTGCGGATTCGCCTTACCGCGAGGAAGTTGAGCAGTATGTGCAACAAGCGCTTTTAAAAACTGAAGTCGAGCGCACGAGCGCCGAACGGGAGAAAACTGGCGTGTTCACAGGCAAGTATGCCATCCATCCGTTCACCGGTGAAAAAATCCCCATCTGGGTCGGCGATTATGTGCTTGCAGGCTACGGAACGGGCATTGTGATGGGCGTCCCCGCACATGATCAGCGCGATTTTGAGTTTGCCAAAAAGTATGGCCTTGAAATCAAAGTTGTTATCAAACCTGTCGATGGGGATGAACCCGATCCTGAGACGATGACCGAGGCGTTCGAGGACTATGGAATCATGGTCAATTCTGGCGAATTCACGGGCATGACATCCGAAGAGGGAATCGCTGCCATCCAGAAATGGCTTGAGGAGCGCGGACTCGGCGGCAAAACTGTGAACTATCGCATCCGTGATTGGCTGATTTCACGTCAGCGCTACTGGGGCACGCCGATTCCAGTGGTGCATTGCCCGAAATGTGGGATCGTGCCTGTGCCCGAAGACCAGCTTCCTGTCAGACTGCCCGAAAATGTCAAGGATTTCAAGCCTAAAGGTCGCTCACCGCTTGAGGATGTGCCTGAATTCATCAACACGACCTGCCCGAAATGCGGCGGTCCTGCACGCCGCGACCCCGACACGATGGACACCTTCGTCGATTCGTCATGGTATTTCCTGAGATTTATCGACCCAAAGAACGACAAAGAGATTTTCGACAAAGAAGTTGCCGACCGATGGATGCCCGTTGACCAGTATATCGGCGGAGTCGAGCATGCAACCAAACATCTGATTTATGCAAGATTTATTCAAAAAGTGCTCTACGATCTCGGCTACACATCCCACGATGAGCCGTTTGAATATCTTTTCACTCAGGGACTTGTGCTTAAAAAGTTCTATTGGTGTCCGAAATGCCTTGCAGTTGTGCCCGATGATGAGGTCGAGGAGCGTGAAGGCAAGTTTTACCACAAAGTAGACGGCGAAGAGCATGAGGTCGAGGAACGGCTTGAGATGATGTCGAAATCGCGCGGCAACATTGTGCCTGCAAAGCCGTTTATCGAGGAACACGGCTCGGATGTCGCCCGAATCACAATCCTTTTCGCCGCACCCGCCGAAAAGAGCATGGAGTGGACAGACGCAGGCGTTGAAGGCGCTAAACGGTTCCTGAACCGCGTCTGGCGGCTCTACATGAAACACATCGATGAACTTGGCCCGCAACCGCCTGAAGTTGACCCCGAAAAGCTCTCAAAACCCGAAAAAGAGCTTTACGTCAAGCTTCAAAGGACAATCTTCGAGGTGCGCAAAGATTCAAACGAGTTCCATTTCAACACGGCGATCGCCCGCATCATGGAGCTTGTGAACGAACTTTATGGGTTTGAATCGACCGATTCGGATGTCTTTAGGCTTGCGCTGCATCAACTTGTGCTCTTACTTGCGCCGTTCGCGCCGCACATGGCCGAGGAACTCTGGCACAGAATGGGCAATGAGGATTCGATCTTCCGTGCAAGGTTTCCGAATTACGATGAGCGCTACCTTGTCGCCGAAGAGATCGAGATACCGGTTCAGGTCAACGGCCGTGTCCGTGGCAGGATAACGATCCCGAAGGACGCAGACGAAGCGACCGCACTGGAAGCCGCCAAAGCCGAACCCAATGTCGCCCGACACATCTCAGGCAAAGAAATCCGTAAAGTTATCTACATCAAGGGGAAGCTGTTGAATATTGTGGTGGGGTGAGGGCATCCCTCTAAATGGGACCACGATTGTAAAGAGCAATGTTCCCAACAACTTATTAAGGGAATTCCATTACTGAGATTTTTTGAAATGAACAAACAGCCTTCAAAAATCCGAGACAGAACATGGGACTTTAAAAATGCAGATACCAAAAAATATACCCATTGCTTTCACTCTTACCCCGCAATGATGATCCCACAAATAGCCGGTCGAATACTCGACGAATTCGGAAAGGATGCAAAAATCCTGTTCGATCCCTATTGCGGCACAGGAACTTCATTGGTGGAAGCCAACATAAGGGGAATCGATGCAATAGGAACGGACATAAATCCTTTGGCCCGCCTGATTGCAAAAGTGAAAACTACAACAATCCCTATCGAAAAATTAGACTTCTATATCAAACAGTTCGCTGACTTTATTTTGACGGCCAATCTCAGCGACATAGGATCAGAGCTTAAGATACCGTCTTTCAAAAACATCGACTATTGGTTCAAAAAGGAAACCCAGATCATGTTAGCAGCCATAAAAGGATTTATTGACAAGATCGACGATCCCGATGTCCAAGATTTCTTTAAAGTTGCTTTTAGTGAAACTGTCAGAGAAGCTTCCTTGACCAAAAACGGCGAATTCAAACTTTACAGAATGAGCAAAAAACAGATCGAAAAATTCAACCCGGATGTGTTTAGCGTAATGCTCCAAAAACTTTTAAGGAACAAAAAGGGGATGTCAGAATACGTCTCAGCGAAAAGAGGGAATGCCAAAGCCTACATCTACGATTTCAATACAGTTCACGGCATTCCCCAAAGCATAATCCCGCCGAGAAGCATCGACATCGTCATAACCTCACCTCCTTATGGCGACTCTAGGACCACAGTTGCCTATGGACAATTTTCAAGACTTTCCAATCAATGGCTCGGATTTGAAGACTTCAACGAAGTTGACAAAAGATCCATGGGAGGAGTGAAAGCCAAAAAGATTATAAAATTTAATTTTGAACCTCTCGATAGTGCCATAAAAGACATTGAAACTAAAGATCTTAGAAGAGCATTAGATGTCGTGGCTTTTTACATAGACTACAAAAAATCCATCGAAAATGTATCGAAAGTCGTTAAAGAAAACGGCATTGTCGCTTATGCGGTTGGAAATAGGAAGGTAAAAGGTGTCCAAATCCCGAACGACGAGATCACACGGGAATTTTTCCAAAGAAACGGATTTGAACATATCGTTACAATAATTCGAGAAATTCCAAACAAACGCATGCCGAAAAGGAACAGTCCCAGCAACATAGTCGGACAAACCGATTCGACCATTTTGTCGGAGTTCATCGTCATCCTGAAAAAAGCGGTGATGACCTCTGCCTCATCCCTATGCAATTCGGTTCCAAAAACTTCCATGATAACCGAAATTTGAACCGCTGTAAAAACTTGGATGATGCGTCTGAGATGCCTCAGTTGACACTTAGAACCTGTGCTCGTATCCTATATGACTGACCAGTCAGTCAGTGATGACGGAGGTCCAAAAATCGATAGGAGGGTTTGAATGATGTTGAGGAGAAAAAAATTGGTCGTTGCCAGCCTAATGGTTGCTGCGATAGTCGCTGCCTCTTTCGGAGGATGCAAAGGAAGCAGGAAGACCGAGACATCTAAAAAGGAGTTGGCAGAATCGCCCAGACTGCTCGTCAAGGCCGTCCAAGTGAAACCTCACTATCTGGCAAAACGACTTCGTTATTACGGCGTCGTCAGTGGCAGCCGAGAGGCGATCATATACCCTGAAGCTATGGGCAAAATAGAAAAAATCCTCGTCTCAGAAGGAGACTATGTCAAAAAAGATCAGGTCATCGCCTTAGTCGATAGGTCAATTCCCGGACTCGACTATCCGCCCCTTAAGGTGAAATCCCCAATTTCGGGGATCGTTTCTTTTATTTATGTCAAACCGGGTCAATCAGTTGCTCCACAAGTCCCGATAGCCTCTGTTGTGGACACATCCACACTCGAAATCAGGGCTGACGCCCCACAATCCGATCTCCCGAAACTGAAGCCGGGTTTACCAGTGCTAATCTATTGGGAATCTGACACTTTTAGAGCAAAACTCAAATCGGTATCGCCAGCAGTCGATCCGATCCGCAAGACCGGCGAGATCAAAGTGAAACTGAGAAAGGCGCCGTTTAAACCCGGTATGCTCGTCAAATTCGATGTGGTCCTCGAGGAGACTCAAAACGCTTTGGCTGTCCCGCTGTCCGCAATCGTATCCGAAGATGGAACCCACTTCGTGTTCGTTGTCGAGAACGATGTCGCACATAAACGCCAGGTGGAACTCGGACTTGAAGACGACGACCTCGTCGAGGTCAAATCAGGACTCAACGAAGGAGAACTCGTCGTTGTAGAAGGGGCTTCTGGATTATCCGATGGACAACCTGTGGAGGTAACAAAATGGTAAAGTTCTCCGTTCGCCATCCAGTTTCAATTACGATGCTCATCGGTGTGCTCGTAGTGCTCGGTATAGTCTCATTGTCAAGGATGGGACTCGACCTCATGCCCGACATCAGCTACCCCGCCGTAACCGTCA
>QNDP01000146.1 GCA_003645975.1 Candidatus Hydrothermota bacterium
ACTCTTTGATGAACTTATAGTTGGTGTAAATCTGACGGGCTAAATCGATGGGCGTTTTATCGTTCAGATATGCATCAGTCCTCGAAACCAAAAACTTTTCCAATTCTCCTTCTGGAGCAACAATTTCTTTATATTCATCCTGATTTTGAACGACTTTATTGAGCGCATCAAACAACTCATTGAGCCTTTTAATTTTGCTGATCGAGTATTCTACCAACCGCCGGATTGATGGGTCGCCGAGTGCACTAAGTTCCAATGTCCGTTTGACCTTCGAGATCCCATTTTTGAGCTTTTCGATCTCGCTCTCATCTTTTGTCTTTATGCTGAGATGCACAACGCCTCTGTGGTTTTCGGCCACAAATGCATGTATTTCGCTGATGTTGAAACCTAAGCTGTGAATGTTCCACGAAATCGCTTCTACCAGCCCAGGCCAATCGGGAGCGATCACAGTTAGGCTGACCTCGACAGGGGGCGGAAGCTCCGGATAGTGGGCTTTTATGAGGACTTTAACCCCCTGTTCGTCAGCTTCTCTGAGGGCATCCATGACCAATCTGGAATTCCCATCGTCCAAGCAGAATGTATTGCCTTTAAGTCTAAACATGGCATAGAGAAGCATAATGTCCTGTTTCAAAATGAGTCAAGTTGAGCATGTTCACCGCATCACCGTCTATCGTAACCCCTTTGAGAAAGCCTCTTCTGTCCGATACACATGGAAATCGAGGCTTCAATCAAAAAAACGCTTTTTGAACCTGTGGAGCTGCCCCTTTCCGACCTATAATTTGCCCAATCCATCCAAAAGAGAGGTGAGCAGATCATGTTCATGACCGCTTTGACTTTGCTGCTTTTTGGATTCGTCGGCGTTAAAGAGACCAAATGGGCTAAGTTTTCACTTGAAAGGGAAGCCGCACCTTGCCTTAGTTTTTCGCCCGATGGAAATGTTCTGCTTTTCAACGGAATGGTCGAGGAGAGCGAATCCACTCGGATCTATGCGCTTCTGATCGATTCCTTGAAGCTGCAAGTGTCTAAAAATATTTCAGGAATAAGGTGTTTCTGCCTTTCGCAAGACGGTCGCCTGCTGGCAACGGCCTCGACAGATGAAAAGTCCTTAGAAATCACAGATATGTGGTCGGATTCGAGCTGGCGTATCCCGTTTGAGAGATCGGAATCGGTCGAACACATGGAGTTCCTTGACGATTCGACTCTTTTGGTTTCGGGCAGCGATGGAATTTGGCTGGTGAAGACCACAGATGGGACAGCGAGATTGCTCTGCGATGGATGCATAGGCATTTCGATCGACTCCAATCGGTTGGCGGTCTCCGTCGATCAAGGAAACGGGTTCGACATCTACAAGATGGACATCGAAGGAACTCCTGAGCCGATTTTTGCGGATGTCCCGGAGTTCGGGAGCTACGGAGATCAATTCGTTGTGGCAGCGTTAACTCAAGGTGATTCAAGCTTTTCGCCTGACGGCCGCTTCGCAGCGTTTGAATTTGACGGCGACATCTATCTGGCCGATCGCCAAACAGGGGACATCCGCCGTTTAACCCATTCCAGTGCGAGAGAGCACTCACCTGCGTTTTCGATCGACGGCTTATGGATCGCCTACATCAGGGACTTGGGGGCTGTCCAGCAGTTGCGCAAGGTCAGCATCGACGGACTTGTGGACGAACCGATCCCGTTGCCCAACGATTTCGTGGCATGTGCATCGCCCGACGGCCGATATGTGGCCTTTATCCGCACGAAAGGCCAGAATCTCGACGGTGGAGAACTCTATCTCCTTGATTTGCAGTCAGGTGATACCACATCGCTTGGCATCGATGAGGTTGTTCGGGCGGCATGGTCACCTGAAGGCGATCGCTTGGCCGTCGCCGTGCTCGAAAGAGACCGTTTCAAAATCGGCATCCTGAAAATCGAGGGGCGCGGGATCGTCCATCGACCGTTGGAATTCGCAGTTGATACACGAGCGGACACCATTCGCGGGACTCGGAGCAGGACATCGACGAGGATGTCGCCTGCCAACAAGCCGAGACTGATCGTCTTAGCCATCGGGATCAGCAAATACAAGAACCGTCAACAGACCCTGAATTTTGCGTCGAGCGACGCCCGTTCGTTCGCCGAAGCGCTGAGGACACAAGGCAAGTCCCTGTTCAGCAAGACCATCGTGAAAACCCTCGTCGATGCAGATGCGACAAGGGCAAATGTGATCGATAGGGGATTGGAATGGATAGCGCGCCGTGCGCGAAAGGGGGATGTCGCCGTCATCTTTGTCGCTGGTCATGGCATAAGAGACCCAAGTTCGGACGATTACTACTTTCTCGCCTACGATTCCAACTTCTCGGATTTCACATCGAGCGCTGTTTTGTGGGCGTATTTCAACAAGGCGATCCGAAAGATGCGACGGAAAGGTGTGGACAAAATCGTGCTGTTTTTCGACACATGCCACTCTGGAGCCTTTGAGATGACAGGACTTAGAGGAGATGAATCCACTCGTGGGGCTGATCTCGGAAAGCTTTTCGCTGAAAGTGAAGGGCTTTGGGTCTTCTCGTCCTCGAAAAATGACGAGACTTCAATTGAATCGGAGGATTTCAGGCTGCGGAACGATCCGATCCGTGCGAAAGGGCATGGATTGTTCACATTTGCCATCCTCGACGGGCTTTTAAACGGACATGCGGATTTCAACGGCGATAGAATCATAACAACTTCGGAATTAGCGACTTATGTGAGTTCGGTCGTGCCCGACACCGCCGCCGAATATGACATGTCTCAGCACCCATTTGTGAAGGGAAGCGGGACAGAAATCCCGATTTACAAGGTTCGTTAGTTCAAAGGGTTCCTTGTCCTGCTCGGAGGACTTTTTGGACAAAATATTCCGCTGATTTGTAGGAACTTCGGACAAGCGGGCCTGATGCGACATAGAGAAAGCCCATTTCCAAGCCGACCTTTTCGTATCGCTTGAATTCATCTGGAGTTACATATCGATCGACGGGCACATGTTTCGGCGTCGGCTGAAGATATTGGCCGATGGTGAGGATGTCGCAGTTGACGGCTCTCAGGTCGCGCATAGCCTCATAGACCTCCTCCTCAGTCTCGCCGATTCCGACCATAAGTCCTGATTTTGTAAAGACATCAGGCCGATAAGCCTTTGCTTGGCGGAGCACTTCAAGCGATCGTTCATAGCTTGCTCTTCTGTCCCGAATTTTGGGCGTGAGGCGGCGCACGACCTCGATGTTGTGTCCGAGCACATCGACACCGGCTTCGAGCACGACTTTCAAGTCTTCGCCGAGATAGTCCGGGATCAACGCTTCGACGATGGTGTCAGGTGAGGCGGACTTTATCTCACGGACGGTTTGGGCGAAAATCGAGGCACCTCCATCGGAGAGGTCGTCTCGTGTAACCGATGTGATTATCGCATAGTTCAGGCCGATTTCACGGACTGCCTGAGCTACCCTTTGAGGTTCCTCGTGATCGACCACTCCGCGCGGATGACCAGTTTTGACTGCACAAAATCGGCAATTTCGTGTGCACACATCGCCGAGAATCATGAAGGTGGCGGTTCCGGAACCCCAGCATTCATGAATATTTGGACAGCGCGCCTCCTCACAAACCGTGTGGAGACGATGTTTTTTCAAAATCTTGCTCACCCTGACCATGTCCTCTGTTGTCCGGATTCGGACTTTGAGCCATTCAGGTTTTCTAAGGAATGTTTTCATGCGCTTCTCCCTCGATTTTTGGTCAGGACAAATTTTATGGTAGGTGCATAAGTCAAACTAAGCTGTCCGAGGTAGCTTAGATAAAACGGTGGAACTCTTAAATCATTCGTATTCAAAAACTTCGTGTTGTCAACTTAGCTGTATCAGGTGATTTTGCGTCTTCTGGTGTAGTGATGCCTGCGGCGTTTGACTTTCACGCCGCGCCTTTCGATGTATCGGATAAGTGTGGTCGGCGCTATGCCTATCTCCTCGCAAACCTTGACCAAAGATCTACGCTCGACTTCCTTAAACGCCCAGTTGAGCACTTTTTCCGAGATTTTGATTCGCGGAATGATGTCGTCCGGATGCACAACGAGGGTCTTAAAACATTTCGGACACATAAACCTAACCGGTCGATAACGGATGTATTTGGGATGGCCTTCAACGATGTCAATGACGGCTTTTGTTTCAGGAAGGTATTGATGCACATGCATATCCACACCGCATCTTGGGCACTTCGGCCGCTTCACATCCATCTTCTTTTTGTTCCCAGATTTCATGGCTTCGTTCACCTCCTCCTAAAATTACTATGCAAAATGGACTTTCCAACAAATTGGGATGACAGGAAGTTCATGAAATAAAAAACTAATTCGTTCAATTGTCAACTCTCAGAATCGATTCAGCATATCATGTTGCCTATCAAATTGTTAAAAGCAACTCACAAAATGCTCATTCCGATGAAAATCCCTGAAATCCCACCGAATTTGTAGAATTTTTCGAGCTATATCGTTTATATGCAAAGGGTTGCAAAAGCGCTCGAATTTGAACTCGAACCCCAACTTCGACAGCAAGATTTTAAAAAGGGTTTTGGGAGAGTTAAAATAATTCTGCGCAAAGAGGAATCAAAATTGAACCTATTTTTAACAGGCTCAAAAACATAGGAGGTGTGTTATGGATGTTAAGGATGCTGTGTTCAACATTCTTGCAGGTCTGGCTTACGTTGATGGGAGATTTGATCCCCGTGAGGCAG
>QNDP01000147.1 GCA_003645975.1 Candidatus Hydrothermota bacterium
CCCCAGTTTCGGCCTTTTAAGTTCTTCGTGCTGAGGGCGATCTCTGTCTTCCTGCTGGCCGCTTTTATCCTCAATGTCGGCATCCAATTCTCCGTGAGTCGCAAACGCAGGCTCGACTTCTATGTGGATCTCTCCGGAAGCATGGAGACCGATTTCAAGGCGAGATGGCGTGATGATCAGGTAAAATCCCTTGAATCCCATGGCTTAAAATTTAAATTTTTTGCGCGCAATCTGTTGGATAAAGACAATTTGGACACGACCGAGACCCTTTCGACCGATCTGAGCGTCCCGATAGCCGACGCAGACAAGGACGGCATCGTCATAATAACCGATGGAATCCACAACGCACCGTCTGATCCGTATATGTCGGCCCAACAGCGGTCGATCCCTGTCTATTTTATCCTCCCCCGCATCAAATTGCCTCCGAACATCCACATCAAGTCGATCTCGACGCCGAGAATCGTCAAGCAGGGCGA
Organism: Candidatus Hydrothermota bacterium; assembly: GCA_003645975.1. Taxonomy (GTDB): domain Bacteria; phylum Hydrothermota; class Hydrothermia; order B15-G9; family B15-G9; genus B15-G9. The sequence goes on from QNDP01000147.1 coordinate 477, forward strand.
GCTTGCAAGGGTGATCGCCAATGTGGAACTCACCGGGATGGATTCCGCTGTCGCTCAGGCGGTTTTGAAAACCGGCGACTCCACTCTGGTCGAGACCACCCTGTCGTTGCACAACGGAGAGAACCGATTTGAGTTCTGGCTGCCGGCCAACCGCTCCGGTGTCCAAAAATATTCCCTTGAAATCCAGCCACTTATGAATGAATCCGCTGTCACGGACAACAAGCAGGAGTTCGGCTTGGTGGTCGCTAAGGCCGCACTGAAAGGCGTGATAATCGCCACACATCCGACCCCTGAGATCCGTCTGCTTCGAGCCACTATCTCCCAGATGATGAACACAGATGTCGATGTCTTCGTGTTACTTGACAGAAAAAACTGGACGCTTGCGGCAGGAAATATCGTCCGAAAGGTTCAGCCGTCGATCAAAGACGCCGATTTCTTGATACTCATCGATCCCACAAAACCGGTTAAAGGGCTAACAAAGGGATACGAGCCGAACAGGATGATCGTGTTTTACGGTAGAAATTCGGTCAAGGACGGCCTCATCCAGAACTTCAGCGGCAATTTCAATGTCGTTCCGACGAAAAGGTTTTTCGATGTGGTCATGGACTCGTTTCCAGACGATCTGCCGCCCCTGAGCGTGATCTATAAGCCCGGAGATATGCAGCCGATCGAGGAGCTCCTGAAAGTTTCACTCAAAAGGGGCGCTAAATCGGGCAGCCGCCCGCTCTTGGCAAGACTTCAAGATGGGTCTTTTGCCGTCCTGTCCAGCGAATTTTGGGTCTTGGGACTTGCGCACAGGGACTTATACGACAGCGTAATGGCCTATGTCATTCGTTCGGCTTCGCTCGGCAGGGGCATCTTCATCGCAGGCGTTGACAAACCCGTGTCATATCTGGGACAGGAACTGAACTTTTATGCGGATGCTTTCAACGATGTTGGCGAACCGCTTGAAGACCTGTCAGTTCAGTTGATCATCGACACCACCGACACCTTCACGATGGTTCCGACCGAAGCCGGTCGATTTGAATACACTAAGCTGCAACTCGATGCAGGCCAGCATGTTGCAAAGATCACCTTCAGAACGGACACATCGATCGTTGCGGAAAGGAACATCAACCTCACGGTTAAATCGATTCCGTTGGAATACCTTCAGGCCGGCGTTGACAGCGTCCTGCCGAGAGCGGTCGCCGAGATGAGCGGCGGTTGCATATTCCCATCCGTCGATTCCCTGTTGAAAGCATGGGATGAGCTGAAATTTAAGACGGTCAAGGAGTTAAGGTTTAATCGGTCGCCGATCATCATGCTCCTTGCCCTCGCCATCCTTGCTCTGGAATGGTGGCTCCGAAAATCTAACGGCCTGCTTTAGACCTGTGTAACTCCCCACCTATTAGCGATTTAGCAGATATTTGGGAAGGTCGAACCTCAAAAAGGCATAGATCAGGATGAAGATTGCGATTGCGATGATGACCGCTAAGGTGAGCGAATAACGTTGTTCGTAGTAAAGCGCACCTTTTCCGATCGGTTTCAGCGGCACTTGGGCGGGTTCCAAGCCGTAACTCATGGCAAGTTTGTTGATGTCCACGAGGTTTATGACCTTTTTGCCCTCAGCGGCCAAGCGCAGTGCAGCTCCCCCCTTCTCAATCTCGAGTTCGTCAGGGAGATGCGTGTAAATTCCGGGACCGAACCGCTGTCGAAGCTCAGGTTTTCCAAAACTTGCGACATTGTATCCGACATTGATGAAGACCTTTGCGTTCGACGCCAACTCCATGCGCACAGCGATGTTCTCGTCCAAAGAACTTCCTCTGAAAAGTCGGATGCCGTTCCGTTCTGCCGCCTGCCTCATGGCCTCTATGCCGTCCGGCGGGACGCCGAGTCCGTTATCGTCGTCCCCACCATAAGTTGCGAACGCTGACCTATGGTCGAACAGTTTTGCGTCCCTCAGTGCCCGTTCCATGTCGAGCCAAGTCAGTTTGGGGTCGTTGGCTCCCCACATCGATGACTCCAGCGATGTGATTATAACCGGTTTGACCCCAATGACATCAAAAGCGGCAAGCAGTGCGATGTTGATGCCGGGATATGAGCCAGTCCAAGAGACCAAAACCGTGTCTCCGTCGTCAACCCCTGCGTCCCTAAGCAGTTGAACCATTAGCGCAGCCATGTTTGGGTCGGACGATGTCAGTTTCTCCGAAAGGTCTGCCCTCCTCGTCGTTATCACGGTGAACGCATGACCTATAAGTCCGGTTTTGTTCGGGTCATTTATCGTATCGATCGGAATTCCAAGCTGTCCTCTCAACTCACGGATGACTTCAAACGCCTTTGACGCCTTTTCAGCGGCAGCCACCTTCTGGTCGAAATATTTTGACCTAACCGGATGTTTCGACTTTTCAAGGAAGTAGAAGGATGCTATCGCCAAAATCGCCAAAAATGCGAGTGTTACATCGGAAAGCTTTGAAGGCGACCATCTTAGTGCCATCTCAATGACTCCTTTTTTCTCACAATTTCGTCCAAAGCGGCCATGACATCATCGACCTCGATCGATTCGAGGCATCGAGGTCGGCCGCCGTATCTGCATCGTTTCTCGCCGTGCAGCGAACACGGCCTGCACGGCAGTTCATCTTTCGGTTCAACGACTTTTGACAACAGGCCGAGCGGTCTCATGCCGAACTCCGGAACCGTAGGTCCGAAGATGGCGACCGTTGGGACGCCGAGCGCCGACGCAATGTGCATCGGAGCCGAATCGTTTGACACGACAAACTCTGCATTCGACAGCAAAGCCATAAGTCCTTGAATATCAGTCTTTCCGACCATATCGACCGCTCCGCATTCCCGTGCCACTGCATGGGCAAATGCGTCGCCTTCCACACCGACGACCACCATTTTAATCTGAAACTGAGCAGCCGCCTTGCGACAAAAATCTGGAAAATGAGGCCAGACCCGTTGAGGCGCATTGGCGCCCGGTGCTATCACGCCGTAAGGCGTTGGAAGATCGGGAAGTTCGCATGAACACGGGACGAGTCTCGGCATCGCCATCTCATGGTCTCTCAGTCCCAAGAACTTACGGATGGGTCGAAGGTAAAGTTCAACGGTGTGGACTTCCTTCGGCCTTGTGTGAGTCAAAACAGCCCATCTTCTGGCAAAGATCCTCTTGTTGTAAAAGAACTTGCGGTCACCTCGAACAAAAATCGTCAAAAGGATTGTCGGAATCTTGAAGTGCAGGTCGAAGACCGCATCGAACCGCTGTCCGCCAAGCTCTTTCGCAATTCTCCTGAGTTCTGAAAGCCGAGTCGAATCCAACGGAATGACTCTCTCCAGCCTGTGGTCGCATTTGAAGAGGTCGATATACTGAGATTTTGCGACGAAGAAAAGTCTAACTCCATGTCTATGAAGGAGTTCGATTGCAGCCGTCGCAAGGACGATGTCTCCGAGTGCGGAGAGCCTTATCAAAAGTGCGGTTTTCGGTTTCACAGTTCTAAAATCGTAATTTTTTGGTTTGTGTAGATGCAGACCTGAGCGGCGATCTTGATAGCTTCCTCACAGATCGTTCTGGCGTCGAGATTTGTGTGTGCCAGAAGCGCCTTCGCTGCTGCGTAAGCGTATGGACCACCGGAACCTATTGCCACGATTTTGTCCTCCGGCTCGATTATGTCCCCTTCGCCTGTGATGATGAACGCATGCTTTCGGTCGAGGACGGCGAGAATGGCTTCCAACCTGCGCAACACCTTGTCGGATCGCCATTCACGGGCAAGTTCGACCGCTGCGCGCCTGAGATTGCCGCTGTATTCTTCGAGCTTCTCCTCCATCTTCTCGAACAATGTGAGTGCGTCGGCGACCCCGCCTGCGAACCCTGCGAGTATTGTGTCCTTGTAAAGTTTCCTGACCTTTCGTGCTGTGTGTTTGACAACGGTATTGCCCAAAGTTACCTGCCCGTCGCCCGCAATGCAGGCCTTACCATCACGGATCAGCCCAATTATGGTCGTCCCGTGCATCAATCTCTTTCTCATCTCCTACCTCCGAAGTTTATTGACTCAAAATTGTAATGCGAACACGGCCATCAAATAGAGGCATATCGAGCTTCCGAATCTTTGTCGAAAGTCAAAAACCCTTCTTGTCCTTCCGATCGAACCCAGAAGTCCTTCCAACGCTTGAACTTTGAGACCCAATGTCCTAAAATTTGCGCCGATGCAGAACTTGGAGAACCTGAAC
>QNDP01000148.1 GCA_003645975.1 Candidatus Hydrothermota bacterium
AATGCGGTTCCATCGGCGTGCCAGATGTAAAGCTTTCCTGCTACGGCGTGAACAATGATTTCGGGCGAACCGTCATCGTCGAGATCGTAGATGGTGGGCGCAGCCCACGAGCCACGAGGCACATATCGAGGCCATCCGTCGAGTATCGAGGCATCGCCGTCGAACACGAACACGGAATCAGCCCCTCTGTATGGGACAGCGACGACCTCGTCGAACCCGTCGCCATCGAGGTCGGCTGCTGCCAACCCTTTGAGCACGAATCCTATATTCACAGGCCAACCATCGACTTCACTTCCATCCCAATGAAATGCATAGACATGGTTGTCTTCACTTGGCACGATGATCTCTTTTCCGTCGAAGTTCGGATCGATGTCCGCTATCAACGGAACCGCAGGTCCCATAACGATCTTCGGCCATCCTGAAAGCAATTCGTATGAGTAGGCTTCGGACGACTCCAGCGGCTCGCTTTCGTTCATCAAACTGTCAACCGCTGTTATCCGATAGGTGTATGGTATTCCGGGCGTTATGTTGAAGTCCTCAAAGTTCGTGTGAGTTATCGGGTCAGGGGTCAGCAACGAATAGTTCAAATTGTCAGACGAACGATACACGAGATACCCTATCACGCTTTCGCCGTTCTCCGAAGGTTTTTTCCAGCTCAGTCGGATGGAATTTATGCCACTCATGAGATTAAGTGATTCAGGGACACCGACTTCGCTGATACCGATCTGTAAAGTATCCGAGAGACCCGAAGCCTGATGCTCCACGACCATCGGGATCTTGAGCGGCAGGAAGCCGGGCGACATAGGGTGCACGACAAAGCCATCTTCGGCATATCCCACATCGTGGGCTTCGACGATCGGAATAAAGGCCGAATCTCTCAAAATTTGGATGCCCGATGTCGGCAACAACCTGAGTCGCACGCCCTTAGCATCTCCATCTCCGAGATTCCTCATGCTCGGCGTTACTTTGAACGAGCCCGTCCCTGAGTTCTGGATTCGAGTGAACCACTGTCTGAGTATCGGCGCCGCAATTTCTATGTAAACCGTGTCCAAGCTCATGGTGTCAGCGAAGTTATAAAATCCAAAAGCCACAAATGCGCGATACCCGTTGACCACGCGGTTGTGGACATGGAGGCGGAGCGGAGCCGAAAGCGTCAGAGTATCGCCGCCCCGAAGCGAATCTATGTAAACGCTGTCATTGTAAGCTGTCAGAGCTGAGTCCGTGCCGACGATTTTCACCCAGATGTTCTCGACTGTGAGAAATCCGCTGTTCGTGATGTGTAGAGTCAGCTCAAGGTCTTCATCCGGCTCCGGCTTGCCATCGCAGTCAGCATCGGAGATATCGAGTTCGGCGACGAACGGGGCGATACCCGACTCGAAGACCACGACCGTATCGACTGCAAGGAAATGTGCACTATCAACGACGGCGACGAACAGTATGCCAGCGGTCTTCGGGTTGACCCAAAGCTGAACATCACCGTTGGCGTCCGTGAATCCTTCAACATAGGTCTCGTTGGGTTTGTATGCGACCACCTTCACCGAAGTCGCTGGTGAACCGCCGGATGACACATTCACATTGATTAAGCTCCATCCTGTTGTAATCCAATCGGTCGCCCTCAAAGAGGTCCCCATCGGAGTGTTGTCCCAAAGCCTAAGTCCGGGGTCGCCGAGTAGGCTGTAAGAGAAAAGCGAATATCTCGAATGGTTGTAGGCATTTGCATAGGGCACAAATACACTGCGGGACATCAGGTCGAGCAGTCCGATCTGCCGAATATGCTGCGAGAAAAGCAGGTTGTAAAAGGAAAGGTTATATGGCTGGACGACATAGGGATAGTTGTTCCTTGTGCTCGAAAGGACAGCGATTGCGCCGCCCCTTGCACGGAGCAGATGTTCAACTATGCAGTCGCGGTCAAAGCCGCCGATCTCGCATGAAACTATGTTAAAAAATGTCGGCATGTCGATGTTCTGCAAGGAATCCGCATCGTTGTAGTCGAAACTTTGTGTCGGAGACGAATTCACATTGATGAATGTATACCAGCCGTGAACTTCCGCTATCACCATGCCGACGCCGCTGTTGAGCGTGTCGATAAAGTCCTGCGCATTGTTATCGTTATCCTCAACTTCATACATCGCTATCGTATGGAAATGCGGAGGGAATTCCTGTGAGATTTCCTCACACAACTGGGCGCCGTCGCCGGGCGAAAACAGCTCAGCCCCAACGAACAACGCCCTTGTAAAGTAACCCGTGTCAGATGTCGGCCCTGAGATGTAGGTCAAATATTTTGTCAAAAATTGTTGCACTTCATCTCGAGAACGGAACGGCATACGGCTGACAAAGATGTCCGGCATGACATCGACGGAATCCTCAAGCTCGCCGTATCTCCCGTCATTGTCATAATCCCAATTGCCATCGAGACATGCATAGTAAAAATCGGTCGGGATGTCATCGTAATAACCTGTCCCTATGGGCACATTTACCACTCTGGCAGGGATGAACGGGCTGTCGCCGGCGAGCATAGCCCATCTCGTCCCGTGATGGAGATACATGTCTTTCAAAAAGTTGCGTATCCGCTCCTGAACATCTGCGCCCGTGTAGTGGCTATTAATCCATTCAAGCGTCCTAACAATTAAAGGCCTTCCCTCAAGGGCTTTTAAGACTTTGAACTCGTCAAAGGCATCGGCGAGACCTTCGGTAGTTACGATGACATAGGGATACACATTTCGGAGCGAGTCTCTAAGTGGATTTACGACGATCATTGGCGGTGCAAACAGGTCTAAATCTTGTGGATTGGCGACAAGAGCGGCCAACGCCTTCCTCAAAAGGGATTGGTCGGCTTCGGAGATGTAAAGCGGGGTTTCATAAGTTTTCTCATTCGTTCCAAGTTTGAGTCTGAGGGTGGCGTGCCTCAAAAGAAAAACATTGTGCGTAACCGTATCGTAGGAAATCGGGCAGAACCTAAAACTTGCGATCTGGTAACCGGAGAGCGAATAAGTGCCAATTCCTTCGACATGTTTGGTCAGTTCGGTCTCCATCGGGACATGGGCTTTCGCATCGAAATTTGGCGTCTTTGCGATTTCACCAACTGCAAGGAGTAAGGAATCCGCATCGACTATTTCCACATCGACGAGTTTCGTGTGTTGCGGCAGCACGACAAATATCGGTTTGCTCGGGATGTCGAGCGCATTCGGGATAAACCCATGAACCCATCCATCGGCTTGGATTCTGAGCGTTCCGTCCGCCTCCTGCTCGACTTTAAACTCACCGACATCGATGTCAAGGTGGATTTCCATTGAATATGTTGAGACCCATAGCGTTAAAAACAGGAATGTTGCAATCATATCCACCTCCTAACACATTCGTTTGGCGCAAATTGTAAGTGCTGAACTGAAGGATGGCAAAAGATCTAAGAAAAAGAACGGGGGCACAAAGGCCCCCGCTCAGGTTGCAGCTCAGTGGATCTCGTTTTCTATCTCATCACCACCAACCGTTTGGTGAAGACCTTATCTCCGATTTTCAGCTTGATGAAGTAAACTCCAGCACCCAGCTTGACGCCCCTGCGGTCTTTCATGTCCCAATTCCAAGTGTAAATTCCTGCGTTCATGTGCTTTTTCTCAGCCCAGAGAAGTCTTCCGGTGATGTCGTAAATTTGGATGATGACATCGGATTCCTCTGGTAGTGCGAACCTCAAGCTTGTCCATTCCTTAGCTGGGTTAGGAGCCAGACTTGCGACTTCCAACTTCGTGGGCTTGCTCAGATCGACACCAAGCACTCCATCGCTCGGACTCTCGACATTCCCTCCGTTATAGACGGCGACGACATAATACCAACGATAACCGCCGCTCGCATCACGATCCACGAACACCGGCTCTTCTGTCTCTCCGATCAGCTCATACACTCCGTCCTCAGCATCAGACGCATACACCTCGTAGTGGTCGAACACCAGATCGTCAGGCGAATCGATCTCGTCAGCAGCGACTTTTGCCTCACCCCTGTTCATAGCAAGCTCTGGCTCTGTCCACCTCAACACCACACCTTCAGCCGTAACATCGGCTTCCACATTTCTCGGCATCGCCAACACACCCCACGAATAGACATAAAGGTAACCCGGTCGGTTGAAGCCGTTATCGCTACCGTCAAGATCGCCATACAGCCATGCGCTACCATCGTAGTTGAACCGATAACCGTAGTAGTAAACCCCTGACGAACTCGGTGTCATGAACGAGCCCCTATACTCATAGGCCGTAACCGTCGTATCACCATATCTCATCCTCACTTCCCTGTAATAAGCCGCATCACTCCATTCGGTCCAGCTTTCGGGGTCATTCGCCACAGAACCATAGCCAACCTGTGCGACTATCGAACCGGTGTCTGCATCGGCCTTGTAAACCCTTCCGATAACTACCCGTGTCATGGTGTTCGTCGGCAGCACCATCGACCTCGGATACACCAACCTCGCCCACTCAGGGGCATTGGTGTCAGGATGCTCCGTCAGAACCCTTATGAGTCCGAACCCCTCATAGCCGGTTGCCGTGTCAGGCTCGCCGTTCAAATCGCCATAAATCCATGGTCCCTCGTAATCTCCAGCCTTGCTGCGAACCACGAACCTTGCACGAACCGTGTAATGGTATTCGCCGCTGTCCGCATCCACTGGTATTGATGCACGATACACATCAGCAGC
>QNDP01000149.1 GCA_003645975.1 Candidatus Hydrothermota bacterium
TCTCTTTGAATACAAAGGTCATAAGTTTTTGATCGAGGCCGGCATGTTTCAGGGACATCTCGAACCATTGAATTACGAAGATTTTCCGTTTGATCCGAAGGAGATCGAATTCATCATCTTGACCCATCCACACTTAGATCACATCGGGTTGCTGCCGAAGCTCATCCGTGAGGGGTTCAGCGGCGAGGTGATCGCAACGCCTGCGACAAGGGACATCGCTTCGATCATGCTCTTGGACGCCGCACACCTGCAAGAAGAGGACTGGAAAATTGAGCATCGGAAGGCGTTGAGACGGGGCGAGGAGATCCCTGAAATCCTTTACGATGTCCAAGATGCGACTATGGCGATGCACAGGTTCGGCCGAACCGTAAGCTATGAGGGCAAATTTGAGCCGTTCGACGGCGTCAGCTTCTGGTTCCGCGACGCCGGCCATGTGCTCGGCTCTGCGTTCCTTGAGATCGATTTCGACGGCACAAAGGTCGTGTTTTCAGGCGATCTCGGACACAAGGGAAAACCCATAATCCGAGACCCAGAGCGCATTGCGACCAGAGATGTCGATCTCCTTATCATCGAATCGACTTACGGGAAGCGAGACCACCGCTCGGTCGAGGAATCCGTTCAGGAGTTGAAAGAGGCCATTCAGAGGACGATTGAGCGCGGCGGCAATGTCCTGATCCCTTCGTTTTCACTTGAGCGTGCACAAGACATCCTTTTCTATCTCAGGGAGTTCTACGAGCAAGGCGAGCTGCCTCCGAACGCCCGTGTTTTTCTCGACAGTCCGCTTGCCATCTCGGCTACTCAGATCTTCAGGGCGCATCCGGAATGTTTTGATGAAGAAACACTCGAACTTGTGCGCAGCGGCATTGACCCGTTCCTTTTTCCCGGCGTCCGGTTCACCCGCAGCGTCGATGAATCCAAGAGAATCAATGACATACGGTCAGGGGCGATCATTATCGCAGGCTCAGGGATGTGCACCGGCGGCCGCATCAAACACCACCTCAAGCACAACCTTTGGCGGCCGGAGTGCAGCGTCATCTTCGTCGGGTATCAGGCGCATGGGACACTCGGCCGAAGGATAGTCGATGGAGCAAAAGAGGTTACGATTTACGGCGAGCGGATAGCCGTCCAAGCGGAGATATACACGATCAATGGGTTTTCCGGACACGCCGGCAGAAGTGGCCTTTTGGAGTGGGCGGATGGTGTTCAGGGCAAGCACCGTGCGCTCGTCGTTCACGGAGAACCTGAAGAGAGCCAATCCCTTGCGGATGGACTCCGGTCACTCGGCTTTGAGGATGTCCAAGTGGCCGAACGGCTTAAACCCATCGAGGTCTGACACCCACATTTTTGGCTGCACAAAAAATCGGGAAGAACATGTCGTTGAAAATTCAGCGATTATCCCCACAACCATAGACTAATCCGGTCACTCGTATCTCAGTGCTTCTATCGGGTTCATCTTCGAGGCCTTTGACGCTGGGTAAAGCCCGAAAAACAGGCCGACCGCAGCGGAGAACCCGACACCCAAAAGGATGCTCCATATCGGGGTATGGGACGGCAATGGGGTCAAAGCCGCCACCACTTTGCCCAGCCCGAACCCCAAAATCACACCGATAAGTCCTCCCAGTGAGGTCAAAAACATGGCTTCGAGCAAAAACTGCCATAGGATGTCCCTGCGCTTTGCGCCTACGGCCATCCGAATTCCGATCTCCCGCGTCCGCTCCGTCACCGATACCAACATGATGTTCATGATGCCTATGCCACCGACGAGAAGCGCAAGCGAGGCAATGCCGACCATAGCGAGGAATATCCCCGAAGTCAGCTTGTGATAGGTCTCCAAAAGCATCTCCTGAGTGTTGAGTCCGAAGTTGTCCTCCTCGTCAAATCGCAACCCGCGCCTCTCACGAAGCAGCCGCCTGATGTCATCCATAGCCTCCTCAATGTCATAGCCTTCGGCCACCTTAGCCAGGATGGTCAACGAGGCCCACAGCCGTGCCGCTCGGTCTCTCGGATTCACGAAATACCGCTCGGCGGTGGAAAGCGGAATTAGGACTATGTCATCGAGGTTGTTGTCGAGGAGTTGGCCGCGTTCTTTGAGGATTCCGATGACGGTGAACCTGTGGCCTTCGATCGTGATGTCCTTTCCGAGCGGGGACTCGCCCCCAAAGAGGTTCTCGACCTGATACTTGCCCAAGATGCACACAGCACGGCGGTAGGTGATGTCGTGTTCGATGAACGGTCGCCCGGCCTCGATGTCGTAACCCGAAATCTCGATATACTCCGGTGTTACACCTATCGCTTTGGACTCCAGCTCCTCCGTCTTGTATTTCACCTTAAGCGACCTGAGTGTGCGCGTTGCGGTTGCCACCTTGACCGATGGAAGACTCTGAATCGCAGCGGCATCCTCAAGGGTCAGATCAGGCCGCCTCGCTATCTCACGCCAATAGGCACGTCTCGAGCCGCCACCGCCGCCGACAAAAATCTGCCATTTGAACTTTTGAACATAGATGAGGTTCGAGCCTATGCTGCCAAAAAGTCGGTAAGTGTAGGTGTTTATTCCCTCGATTATCGAGACCATAGAGATCAAAGTGCCGACGCCGATTATGACGCCGAGCGTCGTGAGTATCGAACGCATTCGATTGGCTTTTAGCCCCAAAGTTGCTGTTTTCAAGAGACTTATGACATCCATGACTCACTCCACTTCGACCTTTTTGATGGAAATCGACGAAAGTCCAAACATTGCAAGCGTCCAAATTGTAAGGGAAATGAACGAACTCCAGAACCCAAAATCGACGGTCTCATGCCTCAAGCCGGTGTTCGACTGGTAGGTTATCAAAACCTTGACCTTCGGAACGCCCATCTGGCTCAGCAAATCCGATGTAAAGGGAAGGAGCCATCTGTGAACCAGATAGCTCAAGAGGATAAACAGCACAACGAAGAATAGTTTTCGGAACCGATAGACCGTGTAAGATGTTACCTTTGATGCTATCAATATGCTGGATGTCAGGACGATCTGCGCCATCCCAGCGACCATCCAGTAGATATGTGTCATGTTGAACCGAAAATCTATCGCTTTATCGGCCACAGCCAACCACACCTCGATAGCAGCTCCCAAACCTATGGTCAACACCGTCATGACCACTATGACGGTGAACTTTGCTAACACTATCTCCCATCTTGGAACGGGCAAAGAGAACAGCAGATGTGTAGTTTTGTGCCGCCACTCTTTCACGAATATGTCTATCGCTCTGTAGAAGATCAAGAGGATCAGCGCACCCCAAACCAAGATAAACAAGAGCGAGGGATGCCACTCCATCTTCAATCGCAGCAAAAGTCCGATAGCCAAGAGGATGATACACATCCATTTTATCCATTCGCCTTCGCCCTTGAACTCCTTGATCAACAATGTCTTGAACATCTCATCGCCCCTCCTTTTCGCCGGCCGATATTTCGATGAGGACATCCTCGATCGATTTTTGGGTGTCTTCTCTGATCCTATCCGCTTCGCCCTCAAGGACTATCCGTCCATCTCTCAGGAAAACCACATAATCGAACAGTTTTTCCGCCTCGTGCACGAGATGGGTGGAGAAAAGGATGGTCTCCCCTTCCGCTCTGAGGGACTTCACAAGCGCATCGACCACCTTCCTTCGAGAGTAAGGGTCGATTCCGGAAAACGGTTCATCGAGGAGATAAAGTTCTGCTTTTCTGGCGAACGCAATGAGCACCTTAACCCTCTCGGCCATTCCACGCGAAAGCTCTCGAACACGGAGTGCGTAGTCCACTTCCAAAAACTCCCTCAGTTCTGCCTCTCGGCCGTCATCCCAGTCGGGATAAAAGCTTTTCACGAAGTTCACGACATCCCCGACGCGCATCCAACGGTAAAGATGATTAAATTCCGGTGTGTAAGCTATCCTGCTAAGTGCCGCCTGACCGATCTTCTCGCCGAATACCTTGATAGAACCCTCTGTCGGACTTATGAATCCCAAGATGAGTTTGATTATTGTGGACTTTCCGCTGCCGTTTGGTCCCAAGAGTCCTATGATTTTGCCTTCTTCCAGAGTGAAACTGACATCCCTGAGCGCCCAGCGGTTTCCATATCTCTTGCTGACATTTTGGAACTCAATGACCGAGTTCATCGATTACCTCCTGCAAAATGTTTTTTATTTCGCTGTCCGAAAGACCGAGTTCGCGGAACTCCGCCAACAACCTGTTGATGCTCTCTTGGATTCTCCGTTCCTTTTCTGCCTGAATAATTTCGGTGTGATCGGTAACAAAACTCCCCTGTCCTCTCTTGGTAACGATAAACCCCTCTCTTTCGAGTTCCATGTAGGCTCTTTGCACTGTGTTGGGGTTAACCTTGACTATCTGCGCCATCTCCCGAACCGACGGGAGCTTGTCGCCCGGCCTCAGCTCGCCGCGCGCCATAGCGCGTTTAAGCATGTCCATGATTTGCATGTATATCGGACGCGATTCCTCGAATTCTATCTCAAAACCCGCCATGATAATCCCACTGTTCTATTGCAATAATACGGCAAGCCGAGAGGTCAAGTCAAGTGAGACTCATCGGTCGGAATGTGGGGCACGGTGGTCGGAAATGTGCTTCGGCCATGCGAAAAGGATATGCAAATATCTTCATTTGCTTTGGATTTGCTTGCGCAATAGAATCACA
>QNDP01000150.1 GCA_003645975.1 Candidatus Hydrothermota bacterium
GAGTTGCTTGAGCCTTGTCTCGATTCTTAGGAGCAGGGCAGACCCGACCCCTCGCATCAGCCATTTCGGCACCACACCGAAAAGTTTCAGAAAACCCATCTCTCCTCGCTTGACACCGAGAAAAAATCCGATCGGTTGCCCGTCTGCTTCGGCGATCAGGGCTGTCTCGGGATTGAAGTCCTTGTCATCAAAGGTCTTCTCTTTCAAAAGGCGGGTCGTGATGGAGTCGAACGGAAGCGAACGGTTCAGCATCTCAGCTATTTCGGGCAGCTCCTCGACGGAATTGAGCGTTTTGATCTCAAAATTCATGGGAGTTTTTTGCCCGGATTCATTATGCCTTTCGGGTCGAAGACATTTTTAATCGCACGCTGAAGGCTTATGACTCTATCCGACTGCTCAAGATGGAGATGCGGTTTCTTTAGGATGCCAATGCCGTGTTCGCCCGTGATGGTTCCGTCGAGTTCGACGGCGACATGGCAAAGCCGTTCGACCACCTTATCGACCAATTTCTCCTGCCCCCTGTCGTGCAGGATGTTGATGTGGATGTTTCCATCTCCTGCATGTCCGAAGATGGCCAGAGTCAAACCGATTTCCTTCTCGATTTCATAAACTTTTGAGACGGCTTCCGGAATTCTGCTTCGAGGTATCGTGATGTCTTCGATGCGGACGATTTTTCCGGTCTCCTCAAGGGCGTGCAGGAGGTCGCGGCGCGCCTGCCAGATGCGTTCTCTATCACGGTCATCCATTGAAGCCATGATGTCCATAGCACTGTGCTTTTCGCATATCTCGGCGATCTCCTCAGCTTCGGCCATCACGGCGTCCTCGCGGCCATCGAGTTCTATGAGCAGGATAGCACGTGCGTCGGTTGGGATGTTGGGAGGCAGCATTTCGCGGGCAGCGTCGATCGAGGACCTATCGATGAATTCGAGTGCTCTCGGAAGAATTTTGCGTGCAATGACTTCGCTAACAACTTTTGAAGCCTCCACCTCATCATCAAATGGCACAAGGAAAGTCTGGACATAATGAGGCAACGGAATCAGTCGAAGTGTGATCTCGGTTATGAACCCCAGAGTGCCTTCGGACTGCGTCATCAGGCTCGGAAGGTCATAACCTGCGACCCATTTCTTTGTCTTTTTACCGAATCTCACGACCTCCCCGTTTGGCAGAACGACCTCAAGTTCAAGGAGATAGTGCTTGGTAACGCCGTATTTCAGCGCCCGCGGTCCACCTGCGTTCGTTGCGACATTTCCGCCGATCGTGCATTGGTCAAGACTCGCAGGATCAGGAGGATAGAACATGCCAAATCTTTCGACCTCGTTCTGAAGGTTCTGCGTGATGACACCGGGTTCGGTGATGACCATCAGGTTGTCGGAATCGATCTCTTTGATGTGATTCATGCGATCGAACACGACAAGGATGCCACCCTGAACGGTCAGCGGCCCACCGGATAGGCTTGTGCCAGCACCGCGCGGCGTCATTGGGACATCGTGTTCGTAAGCAATTTTTGCGATCTTGACAACATCCTCTGTGGATTCCGGATGGACAACGACATCAGGCAGATAGAGTTCAGGGATACCCGATTCATCCCTTGCAAAAGCCTCCCTGTGTTCCAAAGAGTCCGACACCTTTTCCTCACCGAGTTCCAATTTCAACTTCTCAATGTAGTTCATGTCCTTATGATGTCTCAACTTTTCGGGGTTTTCAACTTGTGTGGGCGAATTTCGAGGGTTGTGTCGGTGGTGTTGACGAGGCGTTCGGCCTCTCCCACCGTTCTATGATCACTCTTTTGGCGGCTTTATGCCTTCAAAGATCGCATAGACAGATGGGATCACGAAAAGCGTCAACAAAGTTGACATGAGCAATCCGCCGATGACGGAGATCGCCATAGGTGCACGCATCTCGGCACCCTCAGAGTGGGACAACGCCATCGGCAGCATCCCTAAAATCGTAGTTGTAGCTGTGATCAGGATCGGTCTGAGACGGCGCGTTGCCCCTTTGATGACAGCATCGAATGGATGTAGCCCCCTTTCCCTGAGCTTCTTGATGTAATCGATCATCACGATCGCATTGTTGACCACGATGCCCGATAGGATCAGCACGCCAACAAGCGAGGGCACCGAGATCGGTATGTCTGTCAGAAACAGCATGATGATGACGCCGATTATCGCCAACGGCACCGTGAACATGACGATAAATGGGTCTTTGAACGATTCGAAGAGTGCCGCCATGACCATGTAAACCAAGATGATGGCTGCTGCAATCGCAAATGAGAAATCGTGGAGCATGTCCTTGATCTGCTTGAATTCTCCGCCGTATTCGATATTGTAACCTGTTGGTAGCCTGAGTGATGAGAGTTTATTCTCGACTGCGCGCATAATTTCGCCAACACTATGCCCTTTCGCAGGTTCTCCGAGCACTGCGATCATCCGTGCCTGCTTCTCGCGCTCGATTTTCAGAGGGCCGTAGGCCATTTCGATGTCGGCAATCTCCCCAAGCGGAACAAAACTGCCCAACATCGTCTTTACGGGTATCCTCTTGATTTTTTCGATGTTATCGACTTCAGTTTTCGGGAACTTGACGATGACATCGATGTCTTCTCCCTTGATGTTGACCCTTGTGGAGAATTCGCCCTGAATGGCGGCCTTGACCTGTGATTGAACGAGTGCCGGCATAAGCCCATATCGTGCAGCGACTTCCTTGTCGATGTGGATTCTGAGTTCGGGTTTGGCCTCCTCAAGAGAAAGGTGCAAGTTTGATGCACCTTCGACCTGAGCGACCTCTTTCCTGATCGCCTCTGCGAGTCCCTTTAAAGTCGATAAGTCTTTACCGTAGAGTTTTATTTCGATCGGTGCGCGTCCTCCGAGATACGCCATCGAGAGGAAGTCCATCCGCTCGACTTTTGCGCCCCTGTATTTCGGGATTTCGTTGATGATTTCCCTCATAACATCGTAAGATTTTCGTTTGCGGTATTTTGCCTCCTTGAAAATCACAAAGACCATCGCTTCGTTTGTGCCTGAAACACCGAGGAAGGCTGCTGACTCCTCTGAACCTTCACCGGCCATCGATCCGACGAAGTCCGTCTCGGGCTTTGACGCCGCTATCTCCTCGATTTGATGTGTGTAAGCTAAGGTCTCATCGAGTTTTGTGCCTGTCGGAAGTGTGATTTTGATTATGCCAAAGTCCTGATCGATATCTGGCATAAACCGAAGTCCGAGAGCTGGCACGAGTGCAAGAGTGGCAAAGAAAACGAGGAATGCGATGCCTGCGACGACAAACTTGCGTCTCAACACCCAGTTGAGAACTTTTGAATAAGCCGTTCTGACCGGCTGGAACCATGTTTCACCAAAAGCTTTGCCGTATTCCTCCTCTGTCTTGCGTTCCTTGAAGAAGACCGACGAAAGCATTGGGATTATGGTGATAGCGACGGCAAGCGAACTCAGAAGCGTGAGTGTTACCGTGACGGCGAGCGGTGTGATAAGCCTTCCGACGATTCCGCCCACATAGAGCAATGGCAGGAAGACAACGATGTTTGTAAAAGTCGAGGATGTAATTGCAAGGCCGACCTCTTCGGTTGCGTTGATCGCAGCGGTTTTTCGGTCTTCGCCCTCCTCCTCAAGATGTCGGAAGATGTTTTCGATGACCACGACGGCGTTGTCCACGAGCATCCCGACGCCGAGCGCTATCCCTCCCAATGTCATGACATTAAGTGTGTAACCTGCAAAGTAGAGCACGATGAAAGCTATGATGACTGATAGAGGGATCGCGATCGAAATGACCAAAGTCGGACGCAAGTTTCGCAAAAAGATGAAAATAGCGATGGCAGCCAGTAGTGCGCCGATGTAGGCGTTGCTGGTGGTGCGCGATGTAACTCGGCGAATGGTCTTAGATTGATCGGATATGACCACAAATTTGATGTCCGATGGCAAAACCTTCTTGATTTCGTCCAATTCGCGTTTGACGCGCTCGGCCACCTTTACGGTGTTCGTCCCGGACTGCTTCAATATCTCGATGGAAATGCCTTCCTTGCCCTCAATCGTTGATACCCCGCGCCTTTCGGAAAGCGACATGTAGGCATGGCCTATATCACGGAGATGGACAGGCATCCCATATTTCGTAAAACCGACGATGGCATCGTTGAGCTCATCTACGTCCTCGATTTCACCAATCAATCGGATCAGATATTCGGTTGCGCCGCGCTCCATGTGTCCGGCTGGCAGATTTAAGTTGCTGAATCTCAATGCATTCACGATATCGGCCGTCGAGAGTTCGTAATAGGTGAGCTTGGCGGGATCAAGTTCGACCCATATCTCACGGTCGCGTCCACCAAAGATTTGAACTTGTGCCACACCATCAAGCTTCTCAAGTGCTGGCTTAACATGGTCTTCTATGATCCGTTTGATCTCCTCTGGCGGGCGCTTATCTGATGTTACGCCATATTCGAGAATCGGCATCATCGACACATCGAACTTGAAGACGAGCGGCTTATCGACATCCTCCGGCAGATATTTCTCGACCAAACCGACCCTATCTCTGACATCTTGAGCGGCGAAGTCGAGGTTTTTACCCCAGTTGAACTCGACGGTTACGACCGAGAGCCCCTCATAGGAGAGCGATGAGACTTTTCTGACGCCGCTGATCCGTGCAACGGCC
>QNDP01000151.1 GCA_003645975.1 Candidatus Hydrothermota bacterium
ATCTCTGATCCGCATCGCTGAAAACGAAGAGGGCGTAGGGATAGAGGTTTAGAAGCCTGTTAATTACAAGGCGCTCATCGGTGAGTTTGAGCTTCGGAGCAGCTAAATGGGTGTAAATAATTTTAAATTCACCATTTGCGGCGCTCGCAACGATGCGAGGTGGAACTTTGAACAACTCACGAATCCGTTCATCCCAATCCTTTGAGAAGACTTCGTCGAACTCCAGCCTGTAATTCAAAATTTCGACGAAAAGATGTTTAACAGAATCCTCATTCTGCCAGTCGGTGAGGGCTTTAAAGAGCTGTGATTCAACAAAGTTTTGCATATTCATCAAACAAATGATAAACCAAGCGATTAAGTTATGTAAAATTGGGGAAGATGAGATCGCCCTTGATCAGGATCTTCAGATGGGACGAAAACTTTTCCGAGAAAACATCCCACGATCGCCGTTCTCGATATGAAAGGATTATTCGAGGTATGAAATTTTTTCGCTGAAAAATCCGAATCTGTGGAAAGTGGGGATTACAAAATCGCTTTAATTCCAAAGTGTTACGCTGAACGAAGTCGAAATGGTATCCCGATTGCTCCAACGATGGAATGCGAAAAAATAGGAGGTGCGAACCATGAAGAAAGTGTTGATAGGATTGCTGGTAACCGTAGGACTCTTGGCCGCCCAGACAGGGATAAGCGGCTATGTCTATGATTCTAACAGCAATCAGCCGATAGCAAACGCATTTGTGAAAGTCTATGAAGCGTCATCACATCATCCTCATCCGATAGCGATGACCTTTACCGGCTCCGATGGCTACTACGAGTTCACGAACCTGCAGGCTGGCTCATATTTCGTCTTTGCGTCCGTACGCATGTATCAGGGACAGTTCTACAACGGAGCACAGAGCATCTGGGACGCCGACACGGTCTATGTCTATGATGGCCAGATGACCACCGGAATCGATTTCTATCTGATCGGTCACGGCGGTGGAGGTGGCGGCACAGGCAACTGCATGGTCAGCGGAACAGTTGTCGATGAATCCACAGGCGAACCGCTTTCGTTCGTCTTCGTTATGGCTGTTTCTAACGACGGAGGACATCACGGCGGTCATAGATGTCATTGTCATGGCTATACCGATGAAAACGGTCAATATGTGCTGAATCTAACACCTGGAACCTACACGATTTTTGCCTACCGCTGGGACTATCAGCCTGAGTGGTATTACGAGTCGAGCACACCCGACAGCGCCACTCCGATCGAACTCAACGACGGCGATACCCTTTACGACATCAACTTCACACTTTCACCCTACTACACCGAGTTTGCGACAATCACGGGTTTCGTCATCGATTCGGTGACGGGCGAGCCGATAGTCGGCGCAGTTGTCCATGCACATGACACCGCATCTCATCGTGGTGGTCAACACGGCGGCGGTCATCATAGCGGTGGACACAACAGCGGTGGTCATCAGGGAGGCTATTATGGCGGACATTACTGGCACTACGGCCACATGTTCGCAATCACTGATGAAAATGGTCAATACACGCTCGAAGTGCCTGCACCCGGCACTTACTACATCAGCGCAAGCGCATTCGGATACAATCACGAGTTCTATGACAATGCATCCACAAGGTTCGATGCCACACCTGTTACGGTTAACCCCGACGATGTCGTTGAGATCGACTTCGATCTGACGGGTTGGGACGGCGGCTTCATAGGCAACTCCACGATCTCCGGAACCGTGGTCGATGAGGTCTCGGGTGAGCCGATTCCGGGCGCAGTCGTCATGGGCTTCATCCCGATGAATCAGCATCGTCCGCGCCGTGTATCCGTAACGGTTACCGACAGCTTGGGCAACTTCCTGCTCGAGAACCTTCCTGAAGGTGAGAATGTGTATCTGTTTGCCAAAGTGCACGGCTACTTCGGCGAATTCTACGATGACGCATACTGCTTCGACAGTGCCACAGCGGTCATTCCGCCTGCGGAGAACATCGTGATTGACCTTGTGCCTCGCGATAGCAGTTGCTACGGCTCCGGCGGAATCGCAGGCCTTGTGGTCGGCAACGACAACAATCCGTTCCCGTATGGTGCCGTCATAGCCACAGATGTCGATAACGGCATAACCTACATCGATGTCTCCGATATGTCCGGTTACTACGGCATCGATGAGCTTCCGCCGGGAACTTATGAGGTGGCCGCAGAGGCGATCGGTATGAGCAGCAGCGCCAAGTCCTCACTGATCGGCACAGTGGAAGTCCTTGATTCCTATGTCGATTACGATGTGGTTCTGACGCCGACCGATGTTGAGGAGAGCGAAGTCCCTGAGCTCGTTGAACCTATGCTCATGGTTACACCTGTAGGCAAAGGCAGGTTCAACATCGAGTTTGCCCTCCCGACGCCCACCGATGTCAACCTTGCGGTCTATGACGCATCCGGCCGTCTCGTTAGGAGCTTGGTGAACGGCAGTCTTCCGAACGGAGTCTATGACTTCACATTCGAGGCGACACGCTCCGGTGCATACTTCGTCAGGCTCGCCACCAAGAGCGGTCAGAGTGTGCGTAAGGTCGTGATCGTCAAGTAGAAACTGGCATCAAGGAGGCATGGGGGTCTTTTGGGGCGGCTTCGCCGCCCCTTCTTTTTTCTTCAGAAGATTCGAACACGCTTCACTCGCCGTCTTTAAGCCTCATCCATCTGCTGATCACGAGGTTGTAAACCACATGTCCCAATGCCACAGCCCAGAACGAGCCACCGGTCAAGATGTAAGCCATCCCCAAAATGACGCCGCTGAGTGTCGCAAAGACGAAGTTCTTCAGGCTTAAGCCGATGTGATGAAGCCCAAAGAAAATCGAGGATATTAACAGCCCTTTGATGCCCATGCCGAACGCCCTCAACACGAATGCGCGCCAGATGACCTCCTCCAAAACGGAGTCGATCCCGTAATGGATGGCAGTCCTCGCCGAATCTTCTGGCAGAGGCACTTTCCTTGAAGTCTTGGTCTTCCAAAATCTGAAAAACACCGCCAGAACGCCTATGGCTATCGCTGTCAGGATCCCTTCCACAAGTTCGATTAACGGATTTTTTAAGCTGAAGGCCGACAGGCCGAAATGCTTCCATATCAGCACGAAAGATATTGCTCCCCAAAGAGCAATGTTGAACGAAACGATCTTAAATGCGGTCTCCGGACGCTCTATGTCCCATTTGAGCGAATAGCCGAGAGAGAACCAGACGAACAGTGCAAAGGGCGTCCCGATTGCAACGATCCATGCCGCACTCATCTCGCCCTCTCCTTTCCGGTCGAAATTGAACCTTTGAGTTTCTCATAAAATTTGGTCAATCTTTTGTAATTCGGATACCGTTTGACGCCCTCTCTGGCCTCTCGAATCGCTGATGCGGTGTCCCCCAATTCGACATAACACATTGCGGTATAAAGGATTGCTATCTCGTTGCCCCAGTCCTTCAAATAATCCTGATTCTCCCTGTTCTCGAAAAGCTTCAGAGTCCTCTTGAGGATGGGCATGGCTTTGTCCGGTCCTCCTCCGAATGCCTTTGGAGTGTGAAACTTTGAGATGCCTTCGGCCAGCCATATTCTCGGATTGGTGGAGTCCGCTTCTTTGCCAGCCTTCAGCGCCTTGCTCGACATTTTGGTATAGGTCAACAATTTAGGGAATCCAGTGAAGTTTATGCGCATCCCTGCGAAGAGGGAGATGAACGCTTGGACATCGGCGTCGCTCCCTTCTGAATCAAAGTCCATCAGCGCCTCGAGCGCCTCGTCGATGTAAAACTTTAAGGTGTCCTCGTCCAGCTTATACGCCATCCCACAGCCGGTCAGATAGTAGTTGGTCAGAGCCAACGCCAGCACATCCTCCCTGAACCCGCCGACCTCGACCGCTTGCACAGCTTGGTCGTGAAATCGTCTAAGTGCCTCAAAATCACAAAAATATCCTGCCACCCTTATCGAATCCGACGGTAACATCAGGACGATCCACAACATCATCAGCATCATAGTTGACCTCCTTTGCTTTTTGTTGCAAAGTATATTTCATCAAAATGAAAATTGCAATACAGAAATGCAGCGACGGCTTGAAATTTCGGGATCAAAACGGGTTTTAGAATGGCCTTTGAAAGATTGAGGGTCTATGCTGTCCAATATTCCACAGCACAAGAAAGACGGAGGTTAAAAATGATTGCAAAGGTGTTGGTTTCATTGATCCTCATAAACTGGAATGTCTTAAAAACAAAGAACTTTGTTGTTTTCTATCCTGACAGATATGACTCCACAGCGAAATTGCTGCTCAAAATAGCGGAGACTTACAAGCCGCAGGTCGATCGGATTGTCGGCTACGATCCCGGGAATACGGCGATGACAATCGTGGATCTTGGCGTCGTGGCAAACGGGTTTGCGATTCCTTTCATAAACTCGGTGGGGCTAATGCCCTATTCTGAGGAGGGCGGATCCGAGATATGGCTGAGGGGGCTCGTCGTCCATGAATATACCCACATAGCCCATCTGAGTCAGGTGCGCTGGCCCGGCAAAATCTTCAGGTATCTGTTCGGAAATATCTACATGCCAAACACATTTTCGCCGTTTGTCGAAGCGATAACGGTCTATAAC
>QNDP01000152.1 GCA_003645975.1 Candidatus Hydrothermota bacterium
AGGCTGTTCGAAAAATCACTTTTAAATATAAAAATATAACACTCAAAATGCAAAATAAGACCTCTTTTTAACAAAAAATTATCATAACCAACCCACTCCTACTGCACCTGTCCCAGCACTTCATCCCTTAATTTGATTGTATACCAACTATCGTGAAGCCGTGTCTCAACCTCATCCATGAATCCACAGTTTACCCACATGGATAAAAAACTATTCGCTCGCCAATAAGTAAATGTTCCCCGCAAGAGATGTTGCTCATCGATGAGATAGTCGGAAGCGCAACCTCAGAGGTTGGCGAAAGTTCGATCAGTTTGTTGCCGAATTCGCCGACATAAATGCTTTCCAAATGTGCTCTGTGCTTCTCCCCCTCGTCCGCAGGGAAAAGCAGCCTATTTTTGAGGAGATAATTTTTGACCCTCTCAGCAAGATTCCGATGGACCTCTTCGCTGTCAATTTCGATTTTGATGGCTATCAGCAGGAGTTGTTCCAAACTAAAGTCTTCCAACTTTTTGATAACTTTTTGGCATTTATCCGCAATCTTTTGATGCCCGTCGGATTCCAGCGCATTGAATTTTGAACCGACAAAAAGTTCTGTGCACAGCTTACCGCTCGAACTACGCTACTCACTCTGCCGTCTGGGGATTCTTTGACAGAAGATCCCACCGAATTTTAAAGAGATGTGTCTCGTCTGCCGTGTCACTTGCTCCAAATCCCTTCGCATAAGGCTTCAAGAACTTCAATTTCATCAATTTGGATGTGATCTCGGACTCTATCGGGACAGATGAAGGGATCAGCAGGACGGCGACTACTTCGGCCGCTTCGAGCAGGTAATCGATGTGCCATCGTTTCCTCAAAATCGGCCTTAGATAACGAGGTATTCGTTTGTTAAACCCGCCCATAGCGCTGCCGACATAGAGGTAAACTCCGGGTTCAAAGTCTATCACACCGAGCGCCCCTATTCTGAGGCTCAGTTTTGCCTTCACATGGACAAAAAGGAGATATACACCCTTTTGGGACAGTGGGGTCTGTTCGGCTGTTTTCGTCTTCTTCCGCTTCATTTCGCTTTTGGGTAAGCAACGATCAAGACATCTCCGTCAAAATCAAGGGTTCTATCGATGTCGAACTCAAGCGGTCGAACCGCACTAAATCCGTCAAAATGTGCTATTCCGTGTCCGCCACCGAACATTTTGGGCGCAAAAAACATGTAGAGTTTGTCAACGAGTCCGTTCCTGAGCAAGGATGCGGCAATCGCGCCTCCGCCCTCAAAGAGCAGCGATTGGATTCCATGTTGGCCAGCTACTTCGATGAAACGGGACAGGTCAATTCGGCCGTCTTTGGATGGCAATTGCCACACCTCAGCGCCTTTGCTGTGAACTGCTCTGAGTTTCGACTCATCGGCGTCTTCCGATGCGACGATGACCGTTCTGGCGTCGCCATTTAACACCTTAGAGTTCAGAGGGATGCGCAGATGAGGATCTATCACGAATCTGGTCGGTTGAGCTGGAGGATAGACGGTTCTGGCCGTCAGCATGGGGTCGTCGGCGAGCACGGTGTTGATTCCGACCGCAATCCCATCGTATTCGCCACGAAGTTTATGCACGAATCTTCGGGACTCAGCACTGCTTATCCATTTGGAGTTGCCTGTCGCATCGGCGAGCTTTCCGTCAAGCGTAACAGCGAGTTTAAGTGCAACAAATGGTTTTCCGGTCTCCATATACTTGAAAAACGCCTCGTTCAGCCTTTTTGCCTCTTTTTCGAGGATGCCGACCGTAACGGAAATCCCGGCCTCTCGGAGCTTTTGGACGCCTTTTCCGTGAACGACGGGATTTGGGTCAAGTGCCGCCACCACGACCCTTGCGAGTCCAGCCTCGATGATGGCATCTGCGCATGGTGGCGTGCGGCCGTAGTGGACACACGGCTCAAGTGTAACGAACATCGTTGCGTTGCGTGCATGTTCGCCTGCGTCGGCGAGTGCTATGCGTTCGGCGTGTGGAAGTCCTGCCTTTTTGTGATACCCGATTCCCACTATTCGACCGTCTTTGACTATCACAGCTCCGACCATAGGGTTGGGCCTCGTGAATCCGCGGCCGAGTTCAGCCAAGTTTAGCGCCAACCTCATAAAATCCTCATCGTTCATCCTGCCGAACTCCAGTTTGCTCCTCGTGTCCATCTTCCCTCCTCCGAATCCGTGATAGGATAAAGCCTTGAAGTCCTTCGTCTGCATTCGAGCCGGATCTGCTATTGGTAATTTGTTTGCGATGAAGGATTTTGTGTGAGATTGAACTTTGCTGATGAGGATGCCCGACCACTAACATCTAAGGGAAAGCCCTTTCCACAGAGTGAGGAGAGACAAAAATTCCCCATTGCACAGGGCGAGGGGGAGTGTGTCCCTTCCCCCTCTGGGGGAAGGTTAGGATGGTGGCAAATCTCCTCCCCCTCTGGGGGGAGGACTAAGGTGGGGGCAACAGGTTCCTTCCCCCTCTGGGGGAGGGTTAGGGTGGGGACAACACCTTGACGGACAGCTCGTTAGAGAACCAAGACGGTGGAATCGATTTGGGCGCACCGCTTGTTCATCCCCCGAACACTCCCTCGCCACCAATGTCAAAAGTTATTCGTGAATAGAGACTTAATGCCCTCACCCCCGACCCCCTCTCCCACAGGGCGAGGGGAGCGAGTTCCTTCCCCCTCTGGGGGAGGACTAAGGTGGGGGCAATCCCTTGACGGACAGCTCGTTAGAGAGTCGAAAACGGCGGAATCGCTTTGGGCGCACCGCTTGTTCACCCCTCGAACACTCCGTCGTCATCAATGTTGGAAGTTGTTCGTAAATGTGGACTTACGCCCTCACGCCCGCCCCCATCTCTCCCTCAAGGGCGAGGGGAGACAAGGTTAGGATGGGAAGGCAAAATCTCAGATGTCAGCGGTCGAGTTCCTTATCAGCAACGTCAGATTTTCACACGAAGTGCTTCATCACAAAGGAAATTACCATTAGCTCCCTCAATTGACAAAAATTTCTAAAATGCAGTATCTTAGATGCCCAACTTTGAAGATGGAGGTGGCGAAATGCCTGCACCGAAACGGAGACATTCAAGGGCAAGAGGACGCAAAAGAAGGACTCACTGGAAACCCTACGTTCCGCAATATGTCATTTGCCCAAATTGTGGCAACCCCAAGCTGCCCCATAGAGTTTGTCCGAATTGTGGCTATTACAAAGGCAACCTTGTGATAGAAGTCAAAAAGAAAGTGTCGGAGTAAGGCTGCTTGATGAACCCCGAGAGAACATGTCATGGACGGTCAAGTTAGAGGGGCAGATGCGCTTTTGATGGCGCTCGAAACGCTTGGGGTGCGCTATATCTTTGGACTGCCTGGTGATACCAGCGTCGGATTCTACCGGGCGCTCGTAAAATCTCGAACAATTCGGCACATAATGATGCGCGATGAACGAGGTGCAGGATATGCGGCTGATGCCTATGCCCGCTTCAGTGGAAAAATCGGCGTGGTCGAAGCCCCCAGTGGCGCAGGTGCACTTTACCTCATGCCAGCCGTTGCAGAAGCCCATGAATCACGAGTTCCGCTCCTCGCAATAACATCTGAAACAGAACTCAAATTCAGAGGTCATGGTGTCCTTACGGAGCTTGACCAAGTGTCCATTTTCGAGCCAATAACAAAGCTTTCAGTTCGTGTAACCTCACCTGAATCAATAAGTTGGTGGATTGAGCGGGCAATACACCTCGCTTGCGCATCGCGACCCGGCGCAGTCCATATCGCTGTCCCTAAAGATGTCCTCGAAGAAAGAATTGAAGTCTCAAAAGGGCATTCCAACCATTTGGAACCCCAATGTCCATTGTATAGACCTTTGCCCGACCTCGATGAGATAGACAAGGCCATCAATGCATTGCTCAAGGCTCAAAGGCCGATAATCGTGGCGGGCGGCGGCGTCATCCGCTCAGGTGCATGGGACGCACTTGTGGAATTCGCAGAAGCGCTTCACATCCCAGTTGCCACAACAATTTCGGGCAAAGGAGCAATTGAAACCACGCATCCGCTCCATGTGGGTGTGGTCGGTGAAAACGGGGCACTCGATGTCTCTAATTCTACGCTTGAACAAGCCGATTTAGTGTTTTTTATCGGCTGCAAGACCGGTTCGGTGGCCACATCACATTGGAGTAATCCAAAACCGGGTGAGAAACGCATCATCCATCTCGACATAGATCCGGATGTTGTGGGTCGAAACTATCCTGAAGCAATAAAGCTTGTAGGCGACGCCAAAGCCACACTTGAGGCGTTCATCGATATTGTTGAGGACGAAGACCTTACACGAGCACCTTGGTTCAGCGGTATAGAACTGCCCGAATACAAACCCCGTAGGGAGCCGCCTTTCAGCGGTCGGGACATCATCGAAGCGATAAATTCCTTAGTTGATGACGAGTTTGTTGTAGTGGCCGATGCTGGCACGCCGACACCATTCGCAGCAGCATTCCTTTCGATTCGCAAAAGAGGCCGAAAACTAATGATACCAAGAGGATTCGGTGGTTTGGGTTATGCACTTGGCGCATCGGTCGGAGCAGCTTTG
>QNDP01000153.1 GCA_003645975.1 Candidatus Hydrothermota bacterium
AAATCCCGACCCATAGGAGTCCCAAGATGGAACCCAAAAATAGGCCAGCAATCGGAACGAACGGTCCCATCAAGGAACCCAACATGGTGAGATAGGTTATGTCCCCTTCGCCGAAGGCCTCCCTTCTGGCGATAAGCCCGCCAAAAAATCTCAAGGTCAATCCGAAAGCCAACCCGATTGAAAGTCCTACAACTGAAAGCCTTGCGCCATCGATACCATCCAAAAGGCCTATGGCAAGGCCTATCAGGGTTCCTGAAAGTGTTAAACTATCAGGGACCAGACCGTGCTCCCAGTCAATCCATGAGATTCCGAGCGAAAGCCAACCTGCGACGATAGCCCTAAGTGTCAAAGTGGAAATGCCGAATGCCAAATAACTGAAAAGGAAAAGGAGTCCGCTAAGGAGTTCGACGATGGGGTAACGGATGGAAATTTTGGCACCACAATGGCGGCATCTGCCTCTGAGGACGATATAAGAGATGAGCGGGATGTTGTCATACCAAGCTATGGAGTGTCCGCAGTGGGGACAGTGAGAGGGTGGAAACACTATCGACATGTCTCTTGGGACTCGATAGATTATTACATTCAAAAAACTTCCAAATACCAAACCAAAAAGGAAGGATACGGAGCCCCAAAATAGTTGCATATCAACGAGTTCAGAGAAATTTCAGCCTATCGGCGGGATCCCAAAATCGAGATTATTTGAAGATGGTGAGCGCTCAGGCCCTCCGCTTTGCTCCGATGAAGCTGATAGACTCAGTCCTCCTTTCAACACCTCAGAAATTTGCTTGACCAATCTTTTCATCATGTAAAGTATCATCCCTGTTTTTGCGTCTTTGGAGGCGATGACAGCGACAGCACCGCCGCCCTCGAGGCTGTGTATAACAAGGACGCCGTCAGTTCCCTTGATGATAGCATGTTCCCATTCTCCTCGTTCGAGTTCAGCGATAGAGCGTTCGCTCAGAGAGAACCCTATCGTCGCCATTGCCGCAATTCGTTCCTCTTCCACACCGAGCGGCACGACTGAAGCAAGCGTCAAACCCTCATCGTTCACAACGACAATTGCTTCAATATCAGGCACCAACTCTTCAAATTCTCTCAGAAGCCTTTCCAATTGTTGTGCTACACTTTGCATCTTTAGAACTCCTTGTTTTATCGGAATTCATGATAAAGTTATTCCGAAGTTATTGTCAAATAAGCGGAAAGCGTTAGCCTATTGGTCTCTCTTTTTCGCCTCTTTTTTGCCTTTAAGGCACTCCACTATCGTGTTCCGAAGGTAGCCCCAGCCTTTGAGTGCACATTCTATCTGACGAATTGTCAACACCACGACGATTACCAAATAGGCGATCCTGCTGAACGACTCGTGTGGCCTGAGTGCTATGAAGCAGGTGAGACCCGAAAATGTGAAGAAGCCAAACCTGTTTTTGGGCGATTTGAACCAGCCTCCAATTCCGAGCATCTTCAAAAGCACTACGCCGACGGCACCCAGCGCTATGGCAATGAGCACTTCATACGGCATCAGGGCGAAAAGGAATCCGGCAGCCGTAGCGAGTCCCTGGCCGCCGTTGAACTTCATGAAAATTGACCAGTTATGACCTGCTACCACGGCAGCACCCGCAATCGGATAAGCCACCTTCGGAAAACCGAGCGTGCCGACAAGTATCGCTGGAATCAGTCCCTTACTGACATCCACTATCGCAACTATAACTCCGGCAATTGGGCCGACATTTTTGAATGTGTTGACCGTGCCCATGTTCTTTGAGCCGACCTTTCGGATGTCAATCCCTTTGAACCACTTACCTATGAGATAAGCCGTTGGAAACGAACCCAAGACGTAAGAAAACAATGCAAAAAATGCCAATCTCATGTCGAATCCTCCCTGCGTTCTTGATTTTTGGAAAGCCCTATTTGTCTAACCGCTTAAAATTTGCTGAGTTTTTGAGTAACTCCGTTTATTCGGACAAAGAATATGCCGTCATGCGGCAGTTGTGGCCTTACATTGTGAACCCCGGCTCCGACCCTTTTCCGCCAAACGAGTCGGCCGTTTACATCGTAAATTTTGATCTCAACATTCCGATTCTGTGGAACTTGCAGCAAAATCATGTCGCCGACAATGCGGAACATCGGCATCCCGGTCTCCGGTTGGCGGTCTTCCTCATCAATTCCGATTATCTGAAAGGTAACGGTGTCGCTGACAGTTATATTTGACGGCGTGGAGTTGTCGAGAAGTTTGACGAAATAGCTTATCGTGTGGTCTCTGTGAGGCTGCACATGTCTTATGTGTCTTTGCCATACCCCGTTCTCGAAATGCATCTCATTGGAGTCGAAAACCGTAGTATCGATAGCGGTGAACAGCCATGCATCGGCTATTCCGCTCAATGTGTCTGAAGCCCAAACTTCTACGGTAAAAGGTCCATAAAAGCCGGCCGTGTCGGTCAAGATCGTCATGGAATCGATTGTCGGCGGTGTGCGGTCGAGTCCAAAGCGCTCTGGCAGTGTCCATCCCGATCTATACCCGTTCGGTTCGTAAAACGCCTCGACCCTCCAGAGGTAAAGTCCTTCGTTCAAACCGCTGAGTTGCAGCTCGTTGAAGTCGATGGTGTCTTCAAAAATCACGGAGTCAAAGTCCGCAAGCAGTTGGAATGCATAAGTTGCATTTTCAACTTCGCTCCATTGGAACTCTATCGTGTCGGTGGAGACCCAGATCCCGTTGATGGGATATTCCAGAATCGGCGGATTGGGGCCAAGAGAATCGCAGATTCTGAAAAAGTGGATACCTGACCAGAAGACCGCTCCGTTGGCTCGAACCGCAGCAACTTGGCAGAAGTGCACTCCGTAATCGAGTTCCACGCTTAACGAGGTGTCCTGAGTCGGATACTCCAAAAGCGAGTCGATCACAAGGTTGTAGCCCACGATGTCGTCTTGATAGGTCGGACTTTTCCAGATGATTTCGACTTCGCCCGGATGGTAGATTTGGGCGTTCTGTGCAGGTCGGACTATTTCAGGCATCGGCAAGGAGAAGACTTTTATGCCAATATCCTTCTGGGCCGCAAAAAGGTAGCCGTTAATTGCTTCAATGTCTCCAATTAACGAATCTTCGTAATACGCCACTTCTCTCGGATTCAACGGGTCTGTGATGTCGTAAGCCTTTATCCCTTGAAGTGTCCGACTGACAAAAAGATTGTTGCCGTCCGTGTATAGGTCAGAGACTATTCCTCCCGGTGTTATGCTCGCTATCTGAGTCGGCGATAAGGGGTTGGAGACATCGACGATGGCAATCTCGGCCCTCGAATTCACAAATACCAAATCGCCAAATCCAGTGATTGACCACGCTTGGCCTATCGACAATGTGCTGACAATTTGAGGATTTTGAGGGTCGGAGATGTCGATCACATAAAGGTTTGATCCCAACCCGACGAATGCGCAGCGCCCATTAACCCATAGAGCGGCATATCCTGGAGAGGTATTGAGATTGAGCGCTG
The DNA here is from genome assembly GCA_003645975.1 of Candidatus Hydrothermota bacterium. Lineage (GTDB taxonomy): Bacteria > Hydrothermota > Hydrothermia > B15-G9 > B15-G9 > B15-G9. The sequence continues at coordinate 3,480 of QNDP01000153.1, forward strand.
CGATTTCAAAGGGCGCACTCGGATTGGAAATGTCTATGATGTGAAAACTCGTAAAATCAACCGCATACAAAAACCGGTCTTGAACGAAGATGTCTTCACAGTTCGCAACGGGATACTCGCTTACTTTAATCGGATTCCGAGGGTCAGATACATCGAAAATCTCTATGCCGAAATCCATCTCCGCACAATAGGCATAGTTGCCTGAGACAACTATTTTTCTCGCTGCCGCATTCAAATAGACTGCTGCTATTGGGATAGGGTGATGTATATCCGAGATGTCAATAACTCCCAATTCAGTGAAATCGACGAAGTAGAGCAAGTTATTTTTTAAGGTGAATCCGGAATTTTGGATGTCCGAAAAAGAAGGCACAGAATAGATTCCGACCCGTTGCGGCATGGTAGGGTCGGATACATCAATTGCTTGGACTGAACCGCTACATCCAACAAAAGCATAATTCCCAGAGACATAAAGGCTTAGAGGGTATGGACAGATGGAAACCGCTCCGATCGGAGTTGGATTCGCTGGATCCGTTATGTCAATAACCCTAAGCGTCTCAACTTCGTGAACTAAAAAATCGATCACGAAAGCGTAATTGTTGCTCAGATAAAGTCTTTTTGCATTCGTCGGCACCGTGCAACGGGCTATCTCGTAGGGATTTGACGGATCGGCGACACTGAAGACCAAAAATCCGCTCGCACCGCCGGCAACATACGCAACTGTATCAACCACAACGACATCGTTAACATAACCTTCCGTTGGAAGGAAGCTCTCGACAGATGGTGAAGATGGATCGGAAATGTTCACCACGACGAGTCCGGAATCATCGCCGATATAGGCATAATCTCCGGAGACATAAACGCTGTTGAACCAGAGATATGCAGGGATGTGGGCGATCTCCGTCGGATTCGCTGGGTCGCTCACATCGACGATATAAAGTCCCATGTCGCCTTCCGCTGCAAACACGGTTGTCCCTTGAACATAGATGTCAGTCGCCCATCTCGGCAGGGAGGATGTTCCGACTGTGTAGATATTTTCGAGGTCTGCTATGCTCAGAATCGTTAAACCGCTTTCACCAAGCACATACGCA
>QNDP01000154.1 GCA_003645975.1 Candidatus Hydrothermota bacterium
CGGACTTGTATTCGAGCATGAGATCGACTTTTTGGATCGAGTGCCAGAAATCGAGGTAGGAATGGAGTTGGCGGACTCGGTGCTCGATGAACTTGTCGTCGAAGGCGTAGTTGTTCCAGCCGGCGAGGATGTAGATTCGGTGTTGACGGAGGTAGTTCAGGAACTGCTCGACGAGGTGACGGTCGTCGGTCGGGTTGTAGAGCCACTCGGATCGGCCGTCGGGATGGACTATGGCGATTGAAATGATGCGGCCGGATTCGGGGGTCGGCAGGATGGAGGTGTCGGAAATGACCTCGATGTCGTAGTAGGCCGTATGCTTGATCGGATCGGGGGCGAATTGGAAGTAGCGATCGGCTCCGAGTCGGCGTATGAACGGAATGTCGGCCTCGTGGACGGCGTAGGACGGGAAGGCAGATCGGAGACGGGGGACGAGGCTCGGTTTCTCGACCTCGACTTTGTAGACCTGCTTTTTGCGGATCGACCAGAGGCCGGTTTTTGAGACGGATAATACGCCTTTGCGGTTGGAGAAAGACGGTGGATGTATGGAATCGGAATCGACGAAGAAGTAGGGATTGAGATCGCATTTATGCCACTCGAAGCCGGATTCGGTAAGGATCGGGATTTGGATCCGGTCGTCGGCGAACCGCCAAGGCCCGGCACCGTAGATGGTCGGCATGTCAGGATTCGAGATAGACCGGCAGTTGGAGAGCGTGTGCGAGGTATGGAAGGTAGAGCATTTCGATTTCAGATCGGTGTTCGGATCTGAGATCGGGGATGTGGACTATGACTTTGTCCGGCTTGACGTCGACCTTGGCCGTGTAGCCGAAGTCCTCGAAGATGGCGTGCAGGAAATTCGTAATGGCCTTGACGGTGGTCGGCGGGTCTTCGGATAGGTGATTGTGCAGGCCGGGTCTCGGGTCGGGCAGGTCGGCGATCGGGTCTTGGTCTATGTCTCGGTCGCAGAGGTCTTCGTAGGCGGATCGGGCTTGGCGGGCGAATCCGTCGTGGATGAAGAAGTATTGGAGCAGGAGGTCGGCGAACTGGCGATAGGAGTCAGGAAGGCGGTGCCATTCGGTGTCGGTAGGCGGTCGGGATGCGATGTATGCGTCGAGGAGGTGGTCGTCGAGCAGTTCGGCGATCAGCCATTTGTTGCGGTTCGGAATCGGGATTGCGAGTTGGATGATCGGCGTGCCTCGAAGCAGTTTGTCCGGGTATCGGCTCCAGAGCGCGGTCGGCATGGTATCGGAATCGGGACGGTGTATATGAAGGATCGGCATTTTACACGACCTCCATCGTCTCGGCTATGGTCTTGAGCGTGTTGTTGCGGAAGGCCCGGATCAGCCAGAGAATGCCCTCGAGCTTGGATTTCGGATCGGAGTCGGGCGGGGCGAAGAAATAGACTCGTTTGGAGCCGTTGTCGTAGATGTAGAGCCAGTCATGGGAGCGGATTACGATGTGGCGGTATAGCGGACGGATGTAGATCATGGTGCTCGGGTTGAGGCGGACTGTGATTGCGTTGCGGTGGTCGGCGATTGCGGATTGGCGGATGTCTCGCATGGCGGCGGGTGGGTCGTCGGTGTCGATTTGGCTGATGTGCCAGTTGTCGGATCGGAGTTCGGCGCGGTATAGGAGCTTAGGCATGGGCATCGCCTCCTTGTTTGGCGTATTGGACGAAGGAATCGAGCCACGTGATCCAGATGTCGATCCAGGGGTAGAACGGACAGGCTTTCTTAGCGACGGATTCGGTTTTGTATGGGCATAGGCCGGTTTGGATTTTGCGATGGCAAGACATGTGGAAGTAGCGGTTGCGGAGCAAGGATTCGATTTGGTTTGAGGTCGTGCGCGGGTCGTAGTCGTTGGCGTAGTTCTCGAATAGGCCTTGGACTTGGTCGGCGGGATGGAGCTTGAGCAGGAAGTTGGCGAGTTCGACTCGCTTCATGTGGTCGAGTTCGCCCGTGGTTTGGAGCTCGTGGAGATAGGTCTTGATGCAGGTCGGCCAGCCCCGGTGATTGATGGTGCGGTTGTTCCAGATGAATGAAGAGACGAGGATTGGGTGGTCGTTGACGACGGCGATGAGGTCGTGGAACGTTCCGCCGGCCAGGATGTCGCCGGTTTCGGACTGGATGCGGGGCTTGGACTGGGATGGGACGGAATAGGACGGCGATTGCTTGATCAGTTCTTGGAGCTTGGATCGGGTCAGGAGCGTGTCTTTCGGCAGGAAGACCGGCGGTTGGCGGCGGTCTTTCGCGTAGTCGTGGATTGGGAAATCAAGGCCGGGGATGCGGATGCAGAATAGCCCGGTCTTGGAGTTGCGGGTGAGCGGGATTCGGGCCATGCGTCGGACGTCGCCGAGGACGTGGAAGTCGACGCCGGGTTGGTTCCGGAGTGCGTGGCGGATCGTGTTCGCGATTGCCCGGTAGTCGGTGTGTGACAGGATGAAGTGTTCGAAGTCGTAGTAAAAATGGAAGCCCCGGCCCGTGAAGTAGATGCGAGTCGGGATGATGTTGAAGTCAGATTCGAGTTTGGCATAGACCGATTTTGCCTTGGATAGGCTGTCGGCGAGGTTGTCGCCGTCGATGTCGATCAGGATGGTGTCGTATATGTTCATCGCCACCTGCTTGGCGGAGAAGACGGACAGGTAGCGGTCGTTCGGATGGTGGAAAGAAGGCTGTGCGACTTGGTGGATGTTGAAGACGGCTCGGCGGTTGAGGTCGAACTCGCGGGGCCAGGCGATCGGCGTGGTCTTGCGACGGAGCCAGATTGAGATCTCGTGAACGAGTTGGTTGTAGCTAATCGGCATTCGGCACCGCCTCCTCGGGGACGGATTCGCCCGCGACCTCGTAGCCCGTGATTTCTTGGATCTTGGACGGATCGACTTGGTGATAGCCGTCGGACTGGATCTGGAGCCAGAACAGTTTTGTCCACGATTTGGCGTAGGGAGTGCGGACTGCGATCAGGCGGCGGAAGTCGGATAGTTTTTTGGATTTGGGAATGTCGAGGAGCATGACGGCCTTCGCATTATACAGGATGGTGTTGCCACCATGGGGATTGGCCCGTTCGTATGGATTGGTCGGGTTGAGGCTGGCGTGGACGGTTGTGATTGCGGCGGTGTTGGAATGCGAGTCCATGATGTCGTAGAGGCCGGAGAGTGCGAATGCCATGGCCGAGGCTCGGGCAGGCAGGTTTTGGCTGTCGGATGAGAAGCCGAGGCGGAATGGCTGGGTGAAGGAATCGATAATGATCAGCGTGTTATCGCGGACGTGCTTTGATAAGAGGTCGTTGTCCTTTTTCTTGAGACGGCCTTTGATTGTGAGGCCGGTCTTCTTACCGTACTCGATTTGGACGTCGTAGCCCGTCAGGAAGCGGAGGAATCGGATCGGAGATCGGATTGTTATGAAGTCGATGTGTTTGCGGTTCGGCACTCGGAATCGAGATCGGAATTTGTCGGCCCAGGCCTCGTGCATTCGGCTTATACCGCCTTCGGTGTCGATCCAGACGACGCGATAGCCTTGGCTGAGGCAGTAGTATGCTTCTTGGAGCAGGAGTAATGACTTTCCGGCCATCGGCACGCCGTAGATTGCGGTTAGTTCGGAATATGCGTAGCCTCCGAAGATGGAGTTGATGAGCGGAATGGAAGATGGGACGGCGTTATTCGGCATATCGCCCTCGCCCGACATGATAAGCAAAAAACGGGTAGAGTATTTGAATGGATGGCATTTTACACATTAGGATTCGGACTTGGTCTTGGGCTTGGACTTCGGCTTGGCGGTCTGGAGTTTGGAAATTCGGGATTCGAGGTTGGCGATGCGGGTCTGGAGGGTAGAGAGCTCGGATTGGAGATCAGAGATGGCCTTTTCGAGGTCGCGGAATTGGTCGGCGATTGTCTTGGCAGAGTCAGGATCGAGAATTAGGCGGTGCCAGAACCTCCAGTCTTTGGTGTCGGTCATGGTGCATTTACCCCCGGTTTAGTATTTAAGATTTGTTTGCGGATCTCGGTATCGGCGGTCAGCATCTTAGCGATTTTGATGTGTGAGCATTCGGCGGTGCGGTGATAGACGTAGGCAGGGCAGGTGCAAGACCATTTACCGTTCGAGTGCATGACGGTGTGGATGCCGTGTCGGCCTTCGATGACGGCGACGGTGCGGGATCGGGATTTGCGGAACAGGTGGATGCGGTATTCGTTTGTGATGCGAATGTAGAGGTCGGCGGTCGGCTCGGAGATGGCGTCAGCCTGCATTACGATCGCCTCCCGGAGTCAGGATTTCGTAGCGGATGGTCGTCTGCGGGTAGCGGGCGGAGATCGTGATTTTGGTCTTGTGCGGCGTGATGGTCAGGCGTTTGAGATCGCCGAATTCGTATGGCAGTCGGAGTTCGAGGCTCTCGCCCGTCTCGATCTCGGTCTTGTGAATGAGCTTCTTGTCGAGGTAAATGTTCAGTTTGGTAGATGGCGGCAGGACTAAAGTTAGGAGGGTGCGATCGTTGAGGTCAAGGATAATTGTCTTGGTCGGCATGCTCGTAAACGACCTCCTCGCCCACTTTCTCGATCCGGACTTCGGCCAG
>QNDP01000155.1 GCA_003645975.1 Candidatus Hydrothermota bacterium
ATCAGGCATCAGTCCGATGCCGAAGCTTTAATGCAAAGGGTTATGGATTTCTTCGGCGTGCAGCCCAACCCAGCGGCCTACAATGTCGGAATTGAACAACTTGATGTCCATCCGAGGATTAGTGTTCTTTCTAAGGATGTCGTCTTTGCGGATGTCGTAGTTAGAAATTACACAGCTTATCCAACCTACACTCCCGTGGTGATAAGGGTTTACTTCCAAGACGGCCGTGTAGCTTTTGAGGATGAGAAGATCGTCGATGTCCCTGCTTTTGGAACGGGCGATGTTACCTTTACATGGACACCGAGAATACAGGATTACTATGATGTCGAGGTATTTACTGCTATGCCCGCCGATTCCGACCCCATAACTGACACTGCGAGAAGCAATGTGCTCGTTGCTGACAAAATCCTTGATTTCGAGGACACGGATGGAAGCTTCAATCCTGATCCACTGACCGATGGATGGGAATGGGGCACACCTTCAGGAGATGACCCGACTCCGTTCAGTGGCGAAAAGCTCTGGGGCACTGCACTCGGCGAATGGTATGAAAATAATGCTGATTGGACACTTGAGCGCGCATTCGTAGCCACAAGCGATTCGCCTGTCGTTGCTTTTATGCACTGGTATGAGATTGAAGAGGAGTGGGATGTCGGCTATGTCGAGATCTCGACCGATGGTGGAAATAGTTGGGATATCATTCAGCCTGTCGGAGGTTACCCATACGACTTCACAAACTTTGGCGTTCCGGGATACGGTGGGACAAGTGACGGTTGGGAGTTTGCTGCGTTCTTGCTCTCCGATTATGTCAATGATGGCGATACATTTAGACTCAGGTTCCATCTTCGTTCCGATTATTATTTTAGGATGCAAGGTTGGTATATCGATTATTTCGCTTATGCCTACATGGACACGCTTATGTCCTATGACTTCGGTGTTGTCGGCTTGACTGCTGATGAGGTCTACGTTGGTGAGCCGATGACCATCACGGCAACAGTTCAGCGTTTCGACAATCCGGCTTCTGATGTCCCTGTGGTCTATGAGATTTATCTCGATGAAGACTTGATGGCCACATTGCATGATACCGTTGACCTTTCCGTTGATGACATAGCTTATTCGACTGTGGAATATGTGCCTCCAGTTGGTGCTGAGGACTACACCATCATAGCCTATTCCGATTATCCGCTTGAGCTTAACCCGATAAACGATGCCGAGACGCTTGTCGTCCATGTTACCGCCTATGACTTCGGTGTGGTCGATGTGGAGGCCGACAGCGTGCTCCTTGATAGTGCAATGGAAATTACAACAAGGGTTCACCGCTGGGCAGACGGCTGTTCCGAAGTTCCTGTGTATTTTGACATCTACAATCAGGACTCCGGTGGTCTTCATGTAGCACATTTGGTCGATACTATCGACATGTCCGTATATAACGAGCGGAGTTTGACAATTGAATATGTGCCCACACGTCCAGGTGAATACCTGATAGTCGCATACACCGACTTCCCGCGCGATACATGCAATGCAAATGATACTTCGAGCACAACGACCTATGTTACAGGATATGACTTTGCTGTTGTCGAGGTTACGGCCGACACGATCATCTATCCGTTTGACTCACTTACAGTTGTGGCCAAAGTAATGAGTTATAACGACGGTTATGACCAGGTGCCGGTCTATTACGATTTCTATCTCGTTCAGGGCAAAACAGAGCAGTTCAAGGGCAGGGTGATCAGCACCGTTGACCTCTCGACAGTCGATTCTGTCTATGACACCATCAAATTTAAGCCACCGGATGCAGGTGATTACCATATCTATGCCTATATCTATTTCGACCTCGACTTCAATTCGTCCAATGACACGGCCGACGCCTTTGTGCATGTCTTTGCGTTTGACTTCTATGTCGATAGGATCTATGTGGATGAGGCATTTGTCTATGACACGATGCCAGTAACAGCTTGGATTGTCAGGCTCGGCGATACATGCTCCAACCTCGAAGTCGTCTTTGAATATTGGGATCCGAACGGAGTCCTTGAGGAAGCTGATACGGTCTTCGTTGACCTCTCCGGTGCAGATAACACAACAACGGCGACGGCCGATTTCGTGCCGGATCTCTCTGGCCACTATACCGTTACGGTTTACACGGTCCATCCGTTTGACACATTGACAACCAACGATGCCAGCTCATACGATGTAAATGTTGCCCCGACAATCGATTACACCGGTTACGGAACAGGTTTTGAGGTTGATGCCGATTTCGACGACTGGGTCAGGCTTGGCACAGGCGAATGGAGCATCGAAAGAGATACATTCCCACATCGTGACCTTTACGCTGCGAGGTTTGTAACCGATGGTGGAATGGCTTATCTCATGTCGAGATATGACCTTAGAGTCTATGGTTCGCCTGTCTTCTCGTTCTACTGGAGAGTTGCTGGCAGCTCTTGTGAGGACATGATGGTCGTCTCCTTGTCTTTCGACCGTGTTACTTGGGTTGATGTCGATGCAATTTGCGGAGATACAGGCTATGCCTGGGTGCAGTTCAGGGCACTTGATTACCTTACGCCGGGTGTTGATGATTCGCTCCTCTATGTCCGCATAGCGCTTTACACCAACTCCGGCGCCTACGGCCTCGTCGATGACTTCAATGCTACCGAAGGAAACGGCGATGTCGGCATAGTTGACCAAATTGATGAGGTGTTCAAAGGAGATACTTCGATATTCAATGGCGATACGCTGGTCGCTTCGCTCTTCAACCCCTATGTCCGTGTTCGTAACTTCGGCGGTGTCGGTGGACCTGAGAAATCGATGATCGTGATAGTCAAGGTCTATTGGGTCGAAGGTGGAAATGCATTGGTCTATTACAACACCAGACGCGTATCCGGACTTGATCCGGGCGAGGAGCGCCTTGTAACTCTGAACACCTTCATCCCTCCGCGCTCAGGCCATTACAAGATGGAAGTCTATATCAGGACAAGCAATGATCCCGCTATGGTCAACAACTCATCCGTGTTCGAGTTCTATGTGCCTCCGACTAAAGCGACCGCTGGGATTGACGACAGGCCGCTTGTGTTCGCATTGAGCAAGGTGTCTCCGAATCCGTTCAAAGGGTTTACAAATGTTGAATTCGCAGTGCCGAAACGCTCGCATGTTACGCTCCGCGTGTTCGATGCAACTGGCCGTTTGGTCAAGACTCTCGAGGATGGTGTCCACGAACCGGGCTATTACACCGTGAAATGGAACGGCACCGATTCGTTCGGAAATCGTGTCGGTGGCGGCATTTACTTCATTGAAATGCGCGCCGAAGGATTCAAAGCCTTGAAGAAAGTCATTCTGCTTAAGTAAGTTCCATCCTGACACTGGGGAGGGGGTGGTTGGATGGAAATCCTTTTTGTTATCATCTTCATTCACAACGAGGTGAATTTAAATGAAAGACCGCAAGTTAAAAGGTAAAAATATAAGTTGGTTGGCAATTATTTTTGCCTCCGTTGTAGGTCTCCATGCGGCAGTTAGTTACAAAACAAGCAACGGCTCTTTGATTTCAGGACCAGCATTCCACATTTCTATTGAAATCCCAAGCATCAAGCCCTCGGTTAACCCTCACTCCACCAAAGGATCTGGTGGTCCAGATAATTTTGGCTACATCTGGCGCGATTCCGATGACCCTATCGGACCGCAATTCCAATGGATTGAAATCGATCCTGACTTGGGCGGTCAGGGCACCGCAATTGTTTTTGACCATTACGATGACGGCACAAGCGGATTTATCCCTCTTGGAGAACCGTTTTGGTATTACGGAGAGTCATTCGATTCGATAGCGATTTGCACCAATGGATGGGCAAGTTTCCTCGATGCCCTTGTCGATTATCAGGGGGTTATTCCATCGACGACGCCTCCAAACGGCATCCTTGCGCCACTTTGGCGCGACCTGCGGTTCTACACGAACTATTCCGATGACGACAGCGCTTACTTCTGGCACGATTTCGAGAATCACATCTCGGTAATCGAGTGGCGGGAGGTCTCAAAAGGCGGCGCTTGGAGTCAAAACTTTACTTTTGAGATAATTCTCGATCACGACGATAACACGATAACATTCCAATACTTACATGCAACCGATTGGACTTCTGCCCGCCCGGTCACGGTGGGCATCGAGTCGCCTGACGGCGGCGACGGACTCTCGATCCTAAACGCCCATGCGGTCATCCACGACAGTTTCGCCATAAGGTTTTATCCCCCACCGGTCAACGACACCATCGCTTACGACGATGGTTCACCCTCGCTTGCATGGGCATGGCGGCAGGCCGACAACGGTTTTGGACTTAAGTTCGCCTCGCCCGACTGGCCGCGTGCGCTCGAAATTGACGGTGTGTTCGTCTTTGTCCCGGATTGGCCTGAACCGGGTGGAAACACCATAACCCTTCGGATCGTTGACAATGACGGCCCGGACGGAGCACCGAGCACAACGCTCTATGAGGCGAACTCCGTTGTGGTGCAGCGCGGAGTCTGGAACTACATAGACCTTTCGGGAGCCGATTTGGCCGATCCGGATGGA
>QNDP01000156.1 GCA_003645975.1 Candidatus Hydrothermota bacterium
GCTTTGCATCCCGATGTCATTTCGATGTTGACCGAAGGGATCTTAAGTGAGGGACATGCCCGCATTCTCCTTCGGCTTGATGGAACCGAACAGGTTAGGTTCGCCAACATAGTCGTCGAAAAGGGATTGAGCGTTCGAGAACTTGAAAATCTCATCCAATCGAAAAAACCGAAACGAATGGCAAAAAGGAGGAGTTTGCAGGTAGCAAGCGAATTTGAGCGCAAACTTACAGAGTCCATTGGGATGCCGGTGAAACTCAAACTCGGCAGAAAAGGGGGCGGCAGCATCCAGATAAAATTCAAAAACTTAGAACAACTGCGCGAAATACTCTCAAAAATTTTGGGGACCGAAATAGATGAGCTTCAAAACATTTTGAGTCTGCCCGCTGACATCAAAAACAGTTGAAAAACGAGAGGTGGCCGATGGATTTCGAGATTTCGTCAAAAAAAGACGCTTTTGAATTTTTTGAAAGGCAGATCTCACGAGCCTATTACAAACTTTACGAATCCCAAAAGTTGGAATTTGAATCCTACCTTCTGAAGTCCTTCATTTTGGAAAAAGAATTGGATGTCAATTTAGATGAGGCAGATGTGCTGAGGCAACTGCTCAGCTTCGAGTTTAAGGGCGAGACGGTGTTCCCGACGCTCCGAAAAATTGAAGATGACTTTTGGGAGGTCTTTTACCCTGTGCTTTCGGTCAGAATGTATCTGGAAAAATTGGATGGTAGATTTTTTGCCTTCCACACACTTTCAGAGTCAAAAAAAGTTGACCTCATAGTCCAAAAGTTGGTCTCACAGCACCATCAGATTGACGCCATGTGGTTGTGGCATCAGTTTCTCGATCGACAACTTTGGCTGAATCAGAGGTCTTTCAAAGGGTTCAGCTTCGATTATGACTTTCGGAAAATAAGCGGTGATGAAAGCGACCAAACTCTTTCTTATTTGAAGATGCAGATTTGGGGCGGCGGACACGAGATCGTTGAACTTTACAAAAAACTTAGAAACATGTTGAGGAACAAGGCTACGCTTGCGAAAGTCCGCTTTAAAGAATTCGGAGATAATCCAGAACACTTCGTGCTCACCGACATAAAATTTTTGGGCAAATTCCGTTCACATGGCACCGATGTCCGCCTTCATCGGAAGATACTTTTCGATGTCAAAACCGCTTATGCTCAAAAATTGGCCACAATCGAGAAAAAATACAGGCTTAGTTGGCAAATCGATGGACAGAGAGAAGCCGTTTTGGAAGGTGAGCCGCTTTATTTCAAATTTTCAAAAAGGATCGATTATCTGGACAGGCTCATCGAGGTCGTTTTTAACGGAAGTTATCCGTTTAGGCTTCTGGGCTTTGTTCGGGAGACCAATCACGGATATTTCATCCGTGTCGTTGACCTTCATGTAGGAAGTCGCTTCAACTTGGAGCTTTACCCAGACCTTATGGTTGTTTACCTGCCCGAAGATGTGTGTGGTAACACCGTCATCCGATTTTACACGAATCTTCAACACACGATGGAAACAGAGGTGGTGGTAGAAGATGCTCAAGGAGAAAAGGTCTTTTGAGAACGAGTTGCTCAACATCTTCATCGGCCTTTGCAAAGGAAGCCGCCAATTTGTGCCGCAGGACAAGGTTTCTAAGTTTCAGAAGCTCGGCTTTTCCGTCAGAGGTGTGGAAGTGCCGATCATCGTGAAAGGTGGAAGGGTTACAGCGGACATGGTCATGGCTTCAAAAAGGGTGGGAAATGCGCTCGTCGTTGAGTGGACTAAATCCCAGCTCACAGAACGGAAAAAGCATCAACTTAGGAAATACGAAAGCATCACGGGGCAAGATTTGAGGGCTTATGCGTTCCTCACCATAAGGGAGACGGAAAGCGTTGACAAGTTAGTTGTTGTGTTACAGAAATTTGTGTCCGATTACGAGGCCTATATACGCCAAAATAAATTGCCGCATGTGCTCTTGGCCTATTTTTATCCTGAACGATACAGATTGGAACGAAAGTTTAACAATTTCGTGGTCAGCGAATTAAACGAAATTTTTGACACGGCTGTTGAATTCGACAGAATCCCGATGGGTTTTGCGCCTGACATCGATCTGTCCAACATGGCGCAGTCCGGACTTGTGGATGAAGTGGTCGCAGAACTTGTTCAGCTCCTGCTTCGCAGGGATGAAGGAGAGATTTTTGATCTCGATGAATTCGTCCAAAATATGTTGTCCAAAGGATTTTATAAGTTGCTTTCGGAGGATAAACGGCGCGAGATCTCCAAAGCCGTGCATCAAATCCTGAAGGAAATCGGAAAAGAACCTCGATTCCAAGAGATTTTTGAGAGAATCGGCACCGATCCGCCGAAGTGGAAGATAAAGTTGAGAAGGTCGGAGAAGTTAAAGAAAATCAAAGCGTTGCGTAAGGCGCTTCAGGAGTTTGCTGACGAGGTTGCTGGTCGGACAACTTTTCTATCGCTGTTTTGATCGCATTTGATCCGCCTTTTTGCTTTAAAATTCAGAACTTCCAAAAGTTGACTTGAAAGGAGGCTTTTGAAGATGAATTTATTGCTATTTTTGCTTGCGTTTGCTAACCCCGGATTCGAATTTTTGAGACTTCCGGCCTTTGTGGGGGCTGCTGACGCAACTGTAACCGGTGTGAATGCTGTGTGGGCCAACCCGGCTGGGCTGGTGGACGGTCAAAACGGCGTTCAAATATTTGCCTCAAGATGGCTGCTTGACCACAAATACACTAACCTTTCCTTCAAATGGGCGAACTTCGGCCTAAAAGTTCGCTATCAGTCATTCGGCGAGATCGAATTCCACACGGACAAACCAGAGGATGACCTTGTTACAAATTTTGAGCCTTATTCGATCGAATTGGGTATAGGCTATGGCAAACGCCTGGATCCGGAGCTTTCGGTTGGACTTGAACTTTCATGGTTTTACAATCGAATTTACGAGCACGCTGCTAAAAACTATTTGTTGAGCGCAGGCCTCATTTACAAGCCGCTGAAATTGAGATGGGTTTCCTTTGGCTTCTCTGTCCTCAACTTTGGAGTGAAAACGGGCTATGTCGATATAACTTACACGATGCCGACAGAGGTCTTATTTACAGCAAAATTTGACAAGGGAAGGTTCATGGGCGGTGTAACTTCCAAATCTGTTGTAACTTACAAAACGGACAGACCGCTGCGTCTGGAGGAGTTCTTAGATCCAAACAAGAATCCGGGCGCATCCATCGAGCTTTTTGGGGGCGCCGCTTTGGGGGGTATGGACATCTCCGTCGGCTATGTCATCGGCAACGAAGCTTTGCCGCTGAACCTCAGCATCGACTACAAAGTCGGCAAGGTGGCTTTTGCCTATGGCTATCGACTTGGCCGTTTAGGCTTTAACTCTCCAATTTCTTTGAGCATAACAATGGAGTTTTGAGCTATGGGTATAACTTTGCTGGACTTTGAAAAGCCTATCTATGAGATTGAAAAAAGGATTAAGGAGCTTTCGGAATTGATCGATGAGCATCCTGAGCTGAAAGAGGAACTTGAGGCGCTGACGAAACGTGCGGAATTGATAAAGAAACGGGTGTATTCGTCGCTGTCACGGTGGCAGAAGGTTCAACTTGCACGCCATCCCGACCGTCCCCATGCAATCGATTACATCACCGGAATGACGGACGATTTCATTGAGCTTCATGGAGATCGACTTTATGGCGATGACCCTTCGATCATCGCTGGTCTCGCAAAGATTGAGGGCATCAAAGTCGTGATAATCGGGCAGGAGAAGGGGCGCGATGTCCACGAAAAGGTTTATCGGAATTTTGGGATGCCGCATCCAGAGGGGTATCGCAAAGCAAAACGGGTGATGAAACTCGGCGAAAGGTTCAATCTGCCGGTGGTTTCAATTGTCGATACACCGGGCGCATATCCCGGGATCGGAGCTGAGGAGCGCGGGCAGGCGATGGCGATCGCCGAAAACCTCGAATTCATGCTCGGATTGAAAACGCCCATAGTTGTGGCTGTGATAGGCGAAGGTGGCTCAGGTGGTGCATTGGCAATAGCTGTTGGAGATGTAGTTCTTGCAATGGAATATTCGATCTATTCGGTCATCTCACCGGAAGGTTGTGCTGCAATCCTTTGGCGTGATGGAAAGCTTGCGCCAAAAGCTGCTGAGGCACTTAAGCTCACAGCGAAAGACCTCTATGAACTTGGCGTCATCGATGAGATTGTGCCCGAACCACTTGGTGGTGCTCACCGTGACCATGCGACCGCCATCAACAACCTCAAGACGGCCATCCTCAAACATCTTCGCAATTTGATGAAACTCGATAAAAACGAACTTTTGAAGAGGCGGCACGAAAAATATCGAAAAATTGGCTATTTCAAAGAAGAATGAGGAACAGAAAGCGAAAGAATCCGCCGAGCGGCTCAAAACTTTCCAAAGAAACCCCTCTTTTCAAGCAATACAAAGAAATCAAGGCTAAGTATCCGGACGAAATTTTGCTTTTCAGAATCGGCGATTTTTATGAGACCTTCCTTGA
>QNDP01000157.1 GCA_003645975.1 Candidatus Hydrothermota bacterium
CTGTTTTAACTGTTCTTCCAGCTCCCCAGCGCCGATGAAAATGGTTTGGGCAAGGTCATGGTAATACTTTGAAGCTTCGGCCACATTTTGAGGCCCTTTGATCCTCGTCAAGGCACCGGGGCATATCACATATCTCTTTGGGAGACCATACTTTTCACGGATCCCTTGAATGTTTTCGGGATGGAATTCCGTAAGTTCAACGCCGACAGGAAGAACCAAAAACCTGTCCAGAGGCACATCGATGAGAGGTCTGACAAGTGAATCTCTAACATACTCCGTCGTTACGAGGATGCCGTCCGCATCAACAACGGCATCTTCGATAAGCTTCCAAATTTTGTCATCGTAAAATCCAAAATGTCTCGGTTCTATACCTGTGCCGTGAATAAAAACGACGAAGGTCTTTCCATGCCTTCGGGCTACCCTATGAGCTGCGATCGTGTTCAAATTGGTGTGATGTGAGATCACAATGTCCACATCTTGGATCACCGATTCCAAAGCCTTTTCGTAATCAGGGACATAGGAGATCGCCTCATCGAAGTTCATCCTTGCGACTTGCTTTTGGTTCTGTCCAGCCGCTGGGAGGTATTCGTGGACAGGATAGATGCGGGAGTGAAGCTGAATATCGACGACATCGACATTTTCGAGTTCATAATCTGCATCGGGATGCATGAGATACACCTTATGACCTTTAGCAGCGAGGTGTTTAGCGTGTTGGCGTGCAACTTCACCGCTTCCACGACCTTTGTTCAACAAAATAATGGCAATCCTCATTACGGTCCTCCTAAACAAAATTTTGCGGTGGATTGTAAAGCAGGACGTCGTCAACTTGAAGTCGATCATGTAATCATAAGTCATTCATTTTCAACGATGCAAAGGGGGCTCTCGTGCTTGCTTTATCCCAATGATGGCGTTATCCTTGCCCTCAACTTTCAACATATGATCTTGACAAAATTTTGTCTTTGGGAGGTGTCTTTATGAAAAGGAGATGGCTGATTCTTGGAATCCTTTTGCTGGTTCCAACTGTGATATATGGTGATGCAAACCGAGCTGGTGGTGTGTTTCTAACAATATTTCCTGGGGCAAAAGCGAGCGCAATGGGAGCGGCTTTCAGCGCAATAGCGGACGATGCGACGGCAAGCTACTACAATCCCGGTGCCCTTGCATTCTTCGACCATCCCGAATACGCAGTGATCCATGCTCCCTGGCTTAGGGGACTTGCGCCTGACATGTATTACGAATTTGCTGGCTTTGTGAAGCCGGTTTCGGACGCCGGTGCAGTCGGTGGTCATATCATCTACCTGACATTGGGCGAAGTATCCGCTACCAATGAGGAGGGTGAGGAGATCGCCAACTTTAGACCCTATGACCTTGCCGTTGACCTCTCTTTCGGCTTCAGATTCAACGAGGAGCTTGGTATCGGTGGAGGGGTCAAATTCATCTACAGCTTCCTTGCTCCCGGTGAAGTCATTCGGACGATTCTCGGTGAACCCGGAGGTGGTGGCTCGGCTTGGTCCTTTGCGCTCGATGGGGGCGTGCTTTACCGCCCCAAGAGGTTCAACGGGCTGAGCCTTGCTGCTGTGCTGACCAACTTGGGTCCCGGACTTAAATACACCGAAAGCGGAGAGCTTGATCCATTGCCGAGAACCTTAAGGCTCGGCATAGCTTACACTTTGGAATATGAGATCCATCGTGTAACTTTAAGTGCAGATGTCAATAAGGTCGTCGTTGGACTCTTTGACGACATCCAAAAGCAAGGGGTAAGGTATGTGATCACAGAGGCATGGAAACATGTCGGTTTTGAATATTGCTTGGCTGACCTTATCTCCTTGAGGGTCGGATACTTCTATGACCATTACGGTTACCGAAAAGGACTCACCTTCGGAGGCGGCATAAAGTTCAAGTCGCTCAAGCTCGACATTGCCGATGACTCAAAAATTTATGATTTCCAAGAAAGGTTGAACCGCAGATTCGCATTAACATTTGTTGGCAAATAAAATCGAGGTAAAGGGCTATGCGCAAGATTCTTCTTTTGGCGTTCCTTGTTGTGATTTTTATCCCATCGATGACATGCATTAAGGGGAAGAAGGACGAGGGCGTAACATTTTGGCACGCAATGGCAGGCCCTCTCGGTAAGGTGCTCACCGAAATCATCGATTCCTTCAACTTCTCCCATCAAGGGAGTCCGATAAAACCTGTGCTTGTCGGAAATTACAGCACTCTGGCACAAAAACTCGTCGGCGCTGTCGCGGTCAACCGTCCGCCGGTTCTCTCCCAGGTCTTTGGCTCATGGGCAGCGGAATTCATGGAGGCTGATAAAATCGTGCCCATCCAGTTCTACATTGACAATGGGGTTATCCCAAAAACCACAATTGACGACATGTTAGATGCTTTTGCCAAAGAAAACGCTTGGGACGGCCGCTTCGTCATGTTTCCGTTCAACAAATCCGTGATGGTGCTCTACTACAACAAGGATATGCTGGAGAAACATGGGTTCACACATCCACCGAGAACATGGGACGAATTTTGGGATTATGCGCGTGAACTGACAGTCGATGAGGACGGCGATGGCAAACCAGAGGTTTACGGAACGGCGATGAACATAAGTGTTTGGCTCTTCACTGTCCTGCTTTACCACAACGGAGGCAGGTTGTTTGATGACCATGGAAATCCGGTCTTTAACTCACCAGAAGGCGTGGCCGCTCTTGAATATCTTGTCAACCTCGTGGACAGCGGATATTGCTACATCGCTTCGGGTTACTCACATCAGGACGATTTTGCGTCTCAAAGGGTTGCGATGATAATGGCCTCAAGTGTGTCTTACAGCTTCATGAAAAACAAGATCACGGATTTCGAGCTCGGCGTGGCCCCGCTGCCGCACGGAAAGGATTCGCTGATGGTCATCTCAGGCACAAATGTCGTCCTTTTCAAGGCGGTCTCTGAGGAGAAACGCAGGCGCGCGGCTGAATTCGTGGCGTATTTCACAAGTCCTGAAATTCAAGCAAGATGGGCAGCACACACTGGCTATGTCCCGATAACTCATAAGGGGTTTAACGATCCCTATCTGAAAGAGAACCTTTTCAGCAAAGTCCCGGGGATAGAAGCGGCCATGCGTCAGGCCGAATATGCTGTCTCGGAGCCTAACTCATCCACATGGTTCGTAGGAAGACGGATCCTCGAGGAAGAAGGACTTGAGCCTGCTTTCCGCCACATCCTTGAACCGAAGGAGGCACTTGATAAGGCCGCAAAACTCATCGAGATAGAGGCGAAATTGCGCCAATCGAAATGACAAAATTAAGGGGAGAGGTAGCGGCCTATGCTTTGCCGTCAAGAACCGATTCCAAACGCCGAATTGATAGGGAGATGGACACAATGCAGACTCGCTGTAAGAACGCAACATTTTGCGGTTCAAGTGGTTCGGCTGTTCTTGACCTAAAATTTAGCGATGGCTATAATTTTAGCCGCTTTAAGGTCGGGGCGTAGCGCAGGTTGGTTAGCGCACCAGCATGGGGGGCTGGGGGTCGGTGGTTCGAGTCCACTCGCCCCGACCATTTTTCTTATCTCCTCTCTTCGGAGTGTTCGATGATGCGTGTTTTGCTGGTCATCCCGGCCTACAACGAAGCTAAATTTATCGGCAAATTGCTCCAAAAGACGCTTCGGTATTTTGAACCCCAAGACATCCTTGTTATCGACGATGGTTCGCAGGATGCAACTTCTGAAATAGCCAAGAGCTTTGGCGTTAAGGTCTTAAAAAATGCCAAAAACCTTGGTAAGGGACGCTCTTTGGAAAAAGGGTTCGCCTATGCGGTTCAAAACGGATATGATGCTGTCATAACGATGGATGCGGACTTACAGCATGACCCGGACGAACTTCCAAAGTTTTTAAAAGCGGCTGAAAGTTTTGATTTTGTGATCGGAAGTCGTTGGCAGGGACTCGGTTTGATGCCCTGGGACCGCTACATGTCGAACAGATTGACCACGCTTATCCTGTCAGCAATCGCCGGTGTAAAAGTTGAGGATACACAAAGCGGCTATCGTTTGATAAAGACTAAGGTTTTGAGGAAGGTGAGGCCGAAAAGTGCACATTATGACGCTGAATCCGAATATGTTGTGCTTGTTGCCCGTGCCGGCTTTAAAATTGGAAATGTTCCGATCAAGACGATTTACGGCGAGGAAGAAAGTTCGGTTAACAAGGTTCTCGACACTTTGAGATTTTTGAAACTTGTTCTAAAACTGATCTTTGCACCACAATGAGTAAGCCTTTGATCCTCTTAGCGAACGACGATGGCGTGAATTCCGAAGGGTTGCATGTGCTCTGGGATGCGCTCTCGGAACTCGGTGAGATTGTTACCGTTGCGCCGAGATTCGAGCAAAGCGCTGCGAGCCATGCAATCACCATCCGCAAACCGATAAAAGTTGAGAAGTTGGGGGATCATTTTTATGCCGTGCACGGGACGCCAGCCGATTGCATCGTGGTTGCGGTCTATGGAATTCTGGAGAGGCGTCCCGATA
>QNDP01000158.1 GCA_003645975.1 Candidatus Hydrothermota bacterium
CCTGTAAATGCCGATAGTTCATCGACATTCATCTGAACGGCGTCGAAGAAAGACGCCCAGTTTTGCCATTCGGGAATATGACGAAGTCGAAATTGGCCGTTATCGTCGGGAAATCGCAGAAGGCTGTGAATATCCGCATAGATGAATTCTCTGAAAGCCATAGACAGACTTTTAGCCGTCTCAAACTCTAAGTCTTTGGGCGTTATGAAATTGATCAAAAAGGCGTCGGAATCGTCAATGTGGGGTTTTATCGCATCCCAGGGTATCGGGGATGTCTTGATCTGGAAAAACTCCAATCGATCCTGTTCGTTGATGTATTTCAAAATGTTAGTGTTAGTCCCGTTTGGGTCCTCAAGGAGGGTATTTGTGGAAATATTGGGGAACTTTTTGAGCAGATTCACAAATTCTTGGAATTCGTCTTTTCCGACCCATGTTATCGGGACTATCTCTGCATCAGGTAGGAACTTGGCGATGGTCATTATCGAATAAGTTACCCCTCCAAAACTTCTTACGACTTGGCCGCTCAACGGGTGTATCTCGTCCATCACTATGGAACCCAAGACCACAATCTTCATGTGCCGCTGCCCCGTAACACCGTTTTGATTGTCTTCATAAGTATTTCGAGGTCAAGCAACAGCGATTGATTGTAAATGTAGATAAGGTCGTAAATCAATTTGATCTTAGGCGAAGTGGAATAATTGCCCCACACCTGCGCAAGGCCTGTTATGCCGGGTTTCACCTTCAACCTTTCCGTATAGAATTCGATCTCTTGGAGATACTTGCGGACAAACTCCTCACGCTCAGGTCTTGGCCCTACCAAAGTCATTTCGCCTTTCAAAACATTGAAAAGTTGTGGAAGCTCATCTATGCGGTATTTCCTTAAGATCTTGCCGACAGGCGTTATGCGTGGATCATTCTTCTTTGCCATTATCGGGCCGATGCCCTTTTCAGCGTCCTTCACCATCGTCCTGAACTTATAGATGGTGTAAGGTTTGCCGTCTTTGCCGATTCGGCGCTGTTTGTAAAAGAGCGGCCCCTTAGATGTAACTTTTATGAGGACAGCAGCTATGATGCAGATCGGAATCGTCAGAATTATCAATGCGATAGATATCACGATGTCCATAATCCGTTTGACAGCGAAATACCAATCGGGCGGTTTCTTACGGGTAAACTTGACAAGTGGGATGTCCGCTATAAGCCGATAGTCTGGTTTTCCGATCAGTATTTCGTAAATTCCGGGGATTATCTCGATGGTAACATCCCTGACAAGCTCCTTGTGCAGCTCCTCAAGGAACTCCCGATAATTCATTGGCGAGGCGACGACTACACGGTCGACATTTTGATCTTCGATTATCGTCAAGACCGTTTGAATCCAGTTGCTGTTTTTGGAATATCCGCTGCAGGCTTTGCTATTCGCAGAATCAGTGTAGCTGAGAGAAGCCAAAACAGGATAACCTTTGACTTCTTCGTTTCCATCCTTTCCGAAAAGCACTACGCCCACGATCACGCCTTCCTCACCGAATCCGTTGTGGTTCACCCGCTCGATCACATTCTCGACATCTTTTAGTTCGCCGATGATGAGCACCCTGTCGGGTTCCTTAAATGGGCTTACAGCCGCGAAGATAAGCGTCCGCTCCAGATAAAAGAACGGTATAGATATGAGCCAGAAGGAAAAGGCATAACTTCTGGTAAAGGCAGACTTTTTGAGCAAAAATTCGACGAAAGCGATGAGGAGAACAGCAAGCGTGGAGCCCTTGACCACCGCACCGAATATCTCCATCTTGCTCATGTAAGCCCTTGGGTTGTAAAAATCGATGAGGTAGAAGGCCATAAACAGGGCTGGAGCTGTGTGGATCACGAGTTCGACAAAGCGCCACCATTCAACGGTCATATACTTTGAAATCAAAGAGGATGCTACCATTGCGAGGGCAACAACAATCAGGAAGACAAGGATATCACAGGTGAGGACGAGCACCCGCCAAATCCACTCAGATTTAACTCTTATTGGGGTTCTCTTTATCGTTCCCATCAACTACAACATCGACCCCAATCAATTCCTCCTTTTTGGCGGTCTTCATTATCGAGGATTTCAGTCCCAAGCAATTTTTAATTTTTTCACACATTAACATCAAGCGCAACCGTATGACAAGCCAGAACGCTTCCCAAATGATGTGCTTGGACATCTTCGAGGCACCCGCCCGTCTTTCCACAAAAATTATAGGTATCTCCTTAATCGAAAAGCCGTTATGCCATGCATGGAAGTTCATTTCTATCTGAAAAGCGTAGCCGTCCGAATGAATTTTGTCCAAGTTAATAGTTTCTAAAACATGCCTTCTAAAACACTTAAATCCTCCGGTAAGGTCTCTTATGGGCACACCGGTAACCTTCCGAGCGTATAGATTTGCCAGATAGGACAAAATCAATCTCTTAAGTGGCCAGTTCACAACGCTTATCCCGTTGATATACCGGGAGCCTATCACAAGGTCATATTTCTTTGCGGCCTCGAGCAATCTTGGGATGTCCTTCGGATCGTGTGAGAAATCGGCATCCATTTCGATAACAGCCTCATAAGACCTTTTCAAAGCCCAACGGAAAGCCTCGATGTAAGCCGTGCCCAAACCTCTCTTTTCCGGTCTGTGGATCACATGGACTCTTGGATTTGTCCTGACGATTCTGTCAACAATCTCGCCAGTTCCATCAGGAGAGTTGTCGTCAACCACCAAAACATCGACCGGAGCGGTGTTCAATATCGCTTTAATTATGTCCTCGATGTTCTCTCGTTCATTGTAAGTTGGCAAGACTACAAGTGCTTTCATGGGGCATCAATGATAAGTTCAATTCGTAGGCGCTTCAACACTCATTGGCTATTGGTGATTTTGTTTGTGACCGAAATTTTATGTTATTTTTACCCCTGCTGAACTGATAACCGACGACTCGCCAGGATGTGAATAAAAGGGCTATGAACTCAGCCTTTGAGTCCTTCAAAAATCCCCTAAATCAAACTCGGTTAAATCCAACAGTTTACTGACCTCTATGACCTCAACTGGGACGGTAGGTTTAGGACAACTTTTATCGATCACCTTAGAAAACATCCTTTTGACTGTCTTGAAGCCGAACCTTTCTTTGTTGATGTCGGTAAAAAGCATGGAGATATGATAGCCTTCAGATTGAGCGACATTTACGGCCTTGCGCATCAATTTTGAGGCAAATCCTCGCCCTCTAATCTCCGACGATGTTGCAACATCGCCTATACCACACATCCGCATCCTGCTCTTTCCGATGTAATCCTCACGATCACAAACTGTTAAAGTCGAATCAAGCCTATCGTCCACAAAAATGGCCAATGTTTTCGTGTCCGGTTCTATGAGTTTTCGCTCAAAATACCGCCTTGTCTGCTTTTCAAACACCTTTGTCAGCAATTCCAAGACTTTCGGCAAATCCCTCTCATCACAGAACTTTATTTCCGTCTTCATGTTGTTTTTCTTCTTACCGATTTTCCTTTGATAGCCTCGACCATGCCGAACCCTTGACTGTTTTTGGAACCCAAACCCGAATCATAAGCCAGCGAAAAGAATTCCTTCGGCAAATCCATCTCGAAAAGGCCGTGCCAACCTATGATCACGGTCCCCTTGAACTGCGTTATAACCCTTTTAAATATCCTGACAGGAATGACATATGCTCCTTCCAAAGATGGCAAGGGCGTATCCTCTCCATAAAAAGCTATCGCTTTCCGCCTGAGATTGTCCAAAATTAGTTCGTTAAATTCCGGTTCCTTGGGTGCAAAATAATAGGTTTTCTTTCTGCCGTTCATCTCAACTGTCCGATAGACTGTTATGGGCGAAAGGGTTTTCACCAACATCGGACGTTTATATTCGACAGGAAATTCCACCTCGACTGCCGAAAATATGCAAAACTTTCCACCCAATTTGGCACCTTTGGATCGGATCAGATGAACTGCAAGAGATTCCAATAGTTCAACTTCTACGGATGCAATGTTGAGGTTGATGGGACCGAAAAAGGTTATCGAACCGTTTTTGGGATCAAATTTGACCTTTTTGCCGAACAATTTTGAAAAAGTGAACAATTTGAACCTGCGTTTTTTATACACAAATCCCTGTTCGTGAAGCCACTCTGCAAGTGCTTCGTCAAGGGAGCTGTAAATCATGGACTGCACTATGTGGTTGTAGTGGATGGGCAGTGTGAGTTTTCCATCCTGCGGTTCAAGTGTCAACTTTATCCTCATTCTGACCCTCTCTTTAAGTTTTGGACTGTGAATTATAAACGGTGCCTTACCAAATGCCCAAAAGTGACCCGCAGATCGATCTGTCGTGTTTTGATCAAGATTTAACTCTCGTGATAAAGGAGGATAGAAACGGCGACCAGAAATGGAAAGTAGTCGGTAGGCAAGTAATAAGCATCCTATTGGAGAATTGAGAGTTATGTCGAATCAAGGAAGGAAAATTAAAGCTCAAAATAC
>QNDP01000159.1 GCA_003645975.1 Candidatus Hydrothermota bacterium
GGTTATCTCGAAAACCCCGATCTCATCGGTCGGCCCGAACCGGTTTTTCGCCGCCCGAAGTATCCGCAACCCCGTATCTCGTTCGCCCTCAAGGTAAAGGATTGCATCGACCATGTGTTCAAGTGTTCGTGGTCCGGCAAGTGTGCCGTCCTTCGTAACATGGCCGATTGCGATCACGGTTGTGTTGCTGAGTTTTGCGAATCTGAGCAGTTGCGAACCGCATTCACGGACTTGCGCCACGCTTCCCGGCACGGATGGAAGTTCTGGGTTGTAAATCGTTTGGATCGAATCTATCACGAGCAGATTGGGCTCAATCGATTCGGCGTGTTCCAAAATCGTCGTCAGGTCGGCCTCTGCAATCGCAAAGATCCGTTCCATGTCAACTTCCAATCTTTTAGCCCGTTCCTTCAACTGAAACAGGGATTCCTCTGCGGTGACATAAAGAACTTTAAGGCCTTGCCGTGCAATATGATCCGCTGCCTGCAAGGTCAAAGTCGATTTGCCTATGCCGGGATCGCCGCCGAGCAGATACACACCGCCAAGCACAAATCCCTGATTTAAAACGCGATCAAACTCACCGATTCCGGTGGGAATCCGCCTCAGTCTTGGTTCGGGTATTTCGTTGAGCAACAACGGCTTGCCTGTCTCGCTCGGCGTTCGGACGATCCATTCACGAAACTTTGGCTGCGGCTGTTCCTTGACCTCACGGAAGGAATCCCAACTGCCGCAGTGCGGGCATCGACCGAGCCATTTGGGCGATTCGTATCCACACACTTGACACACGAACTTCTTGCCCTTGCTACTCATGACTTCCTGTCCTTTGAGCCTCTTTAAGCGCAAATTTTAAGGCATCTTCGACCATATCCACATGTGCGATAATCAATTCGATTCCCATCCCTTCGAGGATGAACTTGACGCCGCCGGGCGGCTCCGACGATACGATCACACAATCGACATCATTTTTTGCCAACATCTTAGCCACCATCGGGCCTTTATGGCGCTCCAACTTGGCGTAGGGATTTGCTATGACCTTGCGATTTTTGACCTGCTCTCCATCGACATCGACAAGGACGAAAAATGGCGCCGAGCTTAAATGTTCTGAAAGTCTTGTTCCATTTTCGTTCACGACAGGGATCGCATAGCGGCAGTGTGCACGGCTCACAGGTTCATAGTGAATCAAGATCTCATCGACATTCGGGATTTCCCTTTTGACGGCACGTTCGAGTTTTTCCGAGACCTCATGTGCCTCCTCAAAGGAATGCGCTTTCAGTTCGATTACGGCCTCTATGAATTTGAAACTCCCAGAGTTGCGTCCCTTAAGCGATTTCACCTTCACAACACGGGGATCGGATTTAAGGATGTCTTTGACCTTCAACAATGTTTCGGGATCGATCGATGCATCGAGCAGAACCTTCAGAGAATCGATGAACGGCCTGACGCCGGCCTTTATCACGAAGAACACGATGATCAAAGCGGCTATTCGGTCAAAACCCGTCAACACGCCCACCAAGACGACTATGGAACTCAATGCATCCGAACGGGAATGGTGTCCGTCGGCTATCAGGCTCGGTGAATTGAACTTTTTGCCCGCTTTGAGCTTGTAAACCGATAGGCCGTAGCTGACCACCGTAGAAATGGCTGCGGCTGCGGCAGCCACGATCGGCAGGTTGATGGCACCAGATGGGTGTGCAACTGCTTCACGAACAATCTCATAGCCCGCATAGAAGATCGCAAACGAGATGAAAAGTGAAACCATGTTTTCGACTTTGTAAAGTCCGTAAGGAAATGAAGCCGTTTTCCTTTTGGAGATTTTGATGCCGAGAAAGACCAAAATCGATGTGAAGGTGTCGGTGAAGGAGTGAACTGCATCGGCCAGAAGCGCCACGCTGCCCGTCAGAAGGTAAAACCCGAACTTCAACAAGGTCAGTCCCAAAGTTACAACAACGGATATAAGTGCAACTTGCTCTGTCTTAGAAAGTTTCATTTTCAACGGCTATTTGAATCCAGATAATGTTTTATTTTACCGCAAATTTGACGGTTGAGACCGAGAATCCGGTCTTTAGTGTGGCAAAATAAAGTCCTGGAGGCACAAGATTTCCAGAATTGTCTCGACCATCCCAAAGAATGACATCCCTCCCGACATAGATTTTTCCGAGATCGATCTCACGCACGAGTTCGCCTGAGATGTTGAAGATCAACAGCTTTGCAAATGATTGCTTTGATGCGACATAGGGGAATTTGAGTTCGGTGTGCAGCCCGCGGACGAACGGATTGGGATATGGATCGAGCAGGTAGTCATACTCCTCTTTGCTCTCGAACTCCAGAGGTTGAGCAGCCGCATAGGCATCGAGGAGACCGTGTCCGATGACATTGTTGGGAACTGCTGCCCCCTCCCAACCGGGTATCTCGACAGGTTTGGCAGTGTTGAGGATGGCCTCACGCACCTGTTCAGCGCTCCATTCGGGATGTGCTTCCATCACAAGCGCCACAGCGCCTGCCGTAAGCGCTGTCCCGAACGATGTGCCTCCGAAAGTCAGAAACAGCGTTGGGAACAGTGTGTCGGAGCCGTAAATGGTGTCCGCTGCCGCATAAGTCCACCATGGCGCTATGACTTCAGGTTTGATGCGGCCATCGGCCGCCGGACCATAAGACCCCTTCGGTATCAATATGTTGCTGTCGGGTAGCAAAGCATAGCCTCCAACGGCTATGATGCCGTCAGCATCGGCAGGGGCGACAAGCGTGGTGTCACCCACCTCCGGATCCGGGAAGGTTTCATGTCGGACATTGCCCATTGCAGTTACCACAAGAGCGTTCCTTTCGAGTGCCGTGCTTGCAGCCCTTGAGATCGGAGCGGTTCGACCGTCAAGTTGGTCTTTCCGATACCAATCCGAATAACCCAAAGAGCTTGAAATTACGCGAGCACCACGATTCACAGCCCACTCAAGTGCCTCTATCCAAAAATCCTCTTCGATTTGATTCTCGAAGCTCACGCCGCCGGTCGTAACAGTCCTTTCAGTCCGTGCAAGCAGGAATTCGGCGGCCGGGGCGACCCCGATCAACTCCCTCGAATAGAAACCTGCGATCACAGACAACACCTTAGTGCCGTGATACTTGGGACCCATCGTGTGGGGAATGTAGTTTTCGGGATAGACATCCGTGTTTCCGCGTCTGCGCCAGACCATCTGTCCCTTTTTGAGCACAATTAAATCCACGAATTCGGAGTCAACCAATTCGGCGCCAGCGCCTTCCGTCAACTTCGCCAACCGACCGAGCGTATCTACAAAAGCTACACCGTCAAAGTCTCCGTAAGAATTAAATTGCGGTCCGATGTAACGCATCGATTTAGTCCAGAAGCGTTCAGAAGTCCATGTGCTTCCGTCCCAAAATTTTGTAAAAATTGAATCGTTTCGCACATACGCCAACACAAGCGGATGGATCTGTCTAGATTTGAGATCGGGCAGGTTGCCAATAGCTACGAATTCGAAATTTCCGGTCATCGGATCGCCGACCCAAATCGAATCGTCGATCGAGATCGCTATGCGTATGCCCTCATCGGTCCAAGTGCCTGAAAGTCCTCCAAATTCGCCATATTTCGGAAAGACTATGGTGTAAAGGTCGAACGAATGTCCACCGTCGTCCGAGATGCGCATCGTCAACCCGTCATAGTCCTCGAACCACAAGATGAAGATGGAATCATTCCTTGCAAAAAGCAGGGGATTTATCGAGTTACCGTAACTATTGCTAATTGCTTGAGGTGAAATTAGTTGAGTGCCGGAAATCGTAAATTTGGCAAAGTATATCTCAAACTCCCGATTGAAAGATTTGGCTTGGTAAGCCAGAAGCACGAGCGAATCTTGAAGCACAACAGAGGGTTTGATTGCGAACGAATCCGGTGGAACCAGAAGCAGGGTGTCGAGCCAGTGAACCGAATTTCCAGAGATTTGTCCTGTTGTCATCCAGATCGCCCATCTGTTTCTCAGGCCGCCCGACAGAGCTGCATCGGTCGCCACCGAATAAACGACGGCCAAATAGTTTTGCGATAAGTCGAAGTCCAACGAGTTGACATACTTGACCGTGCCTCGATAGCATGTCGGGACCTGACCAAACGAGGAGTTGATAAAATCTCCGACAGCAAAGTTATGTGTGGCAAGGACATGCCCTCGCTCCCAGATGTGCTTGATAGCCGGATGCGTCGAGTCAAATCCCGTGTCAAACACGCCTATGCGGACACCGCTTCCAAAAATCCCTTTTTCGTGGAGCTTATCTGCACGGATTGTGTGAACCTGTTCGTAAGACGGTCCGTATTCGCTTGGATCGTAGAGAAGTTGAAAGTCAGGTGGAGCAACCCTCTCATCTGCCATAACTTTGGCTTTTGCAACGAACGATGCATCGGATGCCTTTGATTTGTTAAAAATTTGTTCGATAACCGAATTCGGTGCAAAAACGGATACTCCGTTCAGCCAATGCGATA
>QNDP01000160.1 GCA_003645975.1 Candidatus Hydrothermota bacterium
AGCTTTCTGTGCGTAACATCCAGATCGAAAAGATTCCAGCGGATATGAAAAGCAGTCCCATTGCGGCAGTTGCTATGTCCTCAGATGCACCTCCACGCTCACGATAAGGACCTACGTCCAAAAGTAGCAAAAGGAACGGCATCATCCAGATGATGAGGCCCTCATTCGAGTGGACAGAGACAGGGACGAGTAGCAAAATCAGAAGTAGTGAGACCCAAACAGTTTGTGGGGGATGGTAGCCTTTCAATCGGAGGAGATGCAAGTATTCTGCAAAGGCCACAAATGCGAATATCGCTATGAGCAACCAAAACAGGAAGCCGCCGATGTAAGTAAAAAAAATAACGATCGGCATAAGCACACCTGCCGTCTTCAATCTCGTCAGAAGTTCATGATTGAAGCTCACTTTACGCCTCCAAATCTCCTTTCACGAGAAGCATAGTCCGTAAGCGCCGCTATGAACTCGTTCCTTCGGAAGTCCGGCCAAAGTGTCGGAGTGATATAGAGTTCGGTGTAAGCGATTTGCCACAAGAGGAAGTTGGAGATGCGTTCTTCGCCAGATGTGCGAATCAGAAGGTCTGGATCGGGTAACTCAGGGCAATACAGGAAGTTGCGGAACGAGTCCTCATCGATCTGTTCGATGTCGAGTTCACCGTTTTTGACCAATTTTGCGATTTTGCGCACCGCATCGACTATTTCAGCACGCCCGCCGTAAGAGATGGCCAGATACAGCTTCAAGCGCTGGTTGTTTTTTGTAAGCTCCATACTACGAAAGGCCTCTTGTTGTAGATCGGGCGGAAGATCCTGAATGCGTCCCATCATAGTGATTTTTACACCTTGACGATGGAGTTCTGCGACTTCGCGTCTCAAAACTTGACGAAAGATATTCATGAGCATCTGCACCTCTTCGGACGGGCGTCTCCAGTTCTCTTTGGAAAATGCGTAGAGCGTCAGATACTCGATGCCGAAATCGAGGGCTGTCCTGACGGCTTCACGGACGGACTCGATACCGACTTTATGCCCGTAATATCGTGGCAATCCGCGCTGCACTGCCCATCGGCCGTTGCCGTCCATTATGATGGCGACATGGCGTGGAAGGCGTTCCTTTGGAATCAACTTTCCATTATCTCCTTTTCCTTTGCCTCTGCGATCTTGTTAATCTCTTCGGTGTATTTTTGGGTCAGTTCGTTGAGTTTGTCCTCAGCGCGCTTCCTGTCGTCCTCTGAGATCTGCTTTTCCTTTTCCATGCGTTTGACTTTGCTTATTGCATCGCGTCGGATGTTGCGCACTGCGATGCGCGCATCTTCGGCGAGTTTTCCGACCAATTTGACCAACTGACGACGGGAGTCTTCACTGAGTGGCGGAATGGGCACGCGAACAACATTGCCATCGCTTTGTGGGTTTAATCCGAGTCCCGATTTCTGAATGGCTTTGACGATTTCACCGATGACCGTTTTGTCCCAGGGCTGAATGACGAGGAGTCGCGGCTCCGGTGCGACCACGCTGGCGATTTTGGTGATCTCGATCTGAGAACCGTAATATTCGATTTTCAGGTCTTCCAACAAAGCCGGTGTCGCCCGACCTGTTTTCAAATGTTTTAACTCACTTTTGAAGGCCTTGACGCTCTTTTGCATCCGTGTTTCCGCATCTTTGTAAATGGCATCCAAATCCATCATGGCAAATCGCTCCTTTTTCGGACTCCTCGCATCCAAAGGATTGACGAATCAAAGTTGCGACAAATCGACTTTGATTTCCACTTTGAATTCGTTTCTCAGCTTCTGCTCTTCCTCATCGACAGCTTCCAGCAACTTCTGATTTCTCAACAGTTGGGCGAACTGTTCTTTTGTGGCCACCTGCTTCTCAGTTCGATCGACCAATTTGACGATGTGATAGCCGTAGTCCGTCAGGATCGGCCCTTTTATATCACCGATTTTCATAGTGGCAAGTGAGTCCCGAATGGGTTGCGGCAATAGCTCGGTCTGAACCCAGCCGATGTCGCCTCCAAAGTCCTTAGTTGATTCATCTTCGGAGTAAAGTTGTGCCAGCGAGTCGAACGACGCCCCCTTCTGAATCTCCGCCAAGACCTTCTGAGCCTGTTTGAGCGCCTTCTCCGAGTCCTCTTTTGTCAGGTTGAACTTGATAAGGATGTGGGACAGTTCTATCCGATCGGTATCCTTTGAGACGCATTTGAAGATGTGGAATCCGTCGGGCAGTCGGACGGGTTCGGAGATCTGGCCGGGTTCGAGGCTGAATATTTCCTCTGCGACATCCGGTTTTAGGAAGGAGCGCGGGACAAGTCCGATATAGCCTCCCATCGAAGCGGAACTTAGATCGTCCGAATATCTCTGAGCCATCGTGGCGAAGTCTTCACCTTCCATAAGCTTCCTGTAAATTCGGTCTGCCGTCTTCTTAGCCCTTTTGACCTCCTTTTTGCTCGGTTTCACCCTGATCAATATATGGGCTACTCTGACATTTTCCGGTGAGATGATGAGCGAATCCTTGTAGATTTCGTAAAGACTGTCAAGTTCGGTTGGCGATATTTGAACCTGAGACGCCACATGAGATTGGATATAGCGGTCTGCATAGAGCTGAACCTTTATGAACCAGCGATATGCATTTTTGAACCCTTCGCGGTCTAAATGGAGCTTGTTCAACAGGCTTTGGAAAGAATCGGGTCCCAATTGGGCCTCCACGTCTTTGACCCATTCTTCGAGTGCGCTTTCCACCTGCTCATCGGTTATTTGAATCGTGGTGTCCTTTTTAGCGGCAACATAAAAAAGTTTGTATCTGATGATTTGATTCAAGACATCATGTTTCAATTTCCGTTCAAACTCAGCTCTTTGAGCGGAATCCTGCAGTTGATTTAAGTCCATTTGGGTAACCATCAAAGAGTAAATGCTTTGAAACTCGCTTAGTAAAACAGGCTCGTCCCCGACCACAGCGATGACCTTGTCCACCTTCCTCCCGCCTTCCTGCGACCATAAAGTCAGCGGCATTATCATCAATACCATCCATATCAATGTCTTACGCATGGCAATCACTCCTTATTGAATTTTTGTTGTGTCAATAAAAATTTTGATTTCATATTTTTGCCTCATTTCGGCTATAAGTGAATCTTCAAGTGCTTTTTGCTTCTGTGTCAAAATGTATTGATGGATAAAGTTTTTCAACCGAAATTCATCGACCTGTGGCGACTTCTGTTTCGACAGCACAAAAGCACAGATGTAGCCTCCATCGGGCACAGGCACACAGTCGATCTGTCCGGTCGAAAGATTCACGACTTTCTCTCTGAGAGTGCCGTTGAAGTTGTTGTAACTGAGATAAAAGACGCCGAGATTCATGTTGCCTGTCTCAAAGACCGTGAGAGAGGTATCCGCCTTCAGCTCCTCGACTGCCTGAAAAAGCCTTGACCCTCGTTTGTTTTCCAGCATTTGAACCACCTGTTGGCGTTTTCCATCGTTTGGAGCATAGACAATCAACAAGTCTATCGAGTAAGGGAACTTATCCATGTGCGCCTTGTAAAGCGAGTCGATTTCAGTTGCTGAGACCTGAAGGCTTTGCAATTTCCTGTTCTCGAACTCCTGAACCAATGCAAACTGAGAATTTAACTGAAGTTTACGCTTGATGAGCGGATCGTCGGCAAATCCCGATTCTTTTGCAGCAAGATAAAGCAATGCATAACGAGTCCATTGTTTTACAAAATCCTTCTTCTCATTTTCAGTCCAACGGTAGCCTGCACCTCTGAAGAACTCCAAATCTTTCTCATACAGCTTTAAGCCGTCCACCTGCGCTATGACTTTGCCCAAGCCTTCCGAAGGCTTTTGCGCTGCTTTACCTCTACCCATCAGTTTCACCACTATCAGAATTACGATAATAATGAGAACCACTGCGATTCCCACTATTTTCACTTTGTCTTTCATCCTTCAATTCCTCCCAATTTTGTTTTTTTGTAAGATTTCCATCAAAGCCTCAAATGAATTTGGCATCTTTTCAACTGAAAGCCAATCCAAATTAAGCCAAAAGCCGGGAATGGCTTCCGAACGGAAGCTCCCTTTTTCCAACTCGACCTCATAAAACAGTCCATCGTCACCCATCCTGAAAAACTTTGCCTTGCCCGTTTCGCTGTCGATGATCCAATACTCTTTGACGCCAAGCCTTTCGTATCCGTTGAACTTCCTGACCTCATCGTCGAGCTTTGAGGTTTTGGATGCGATTTCGACAACGACATCCGGTGCGCCGTCCACTTCCATCTCTTTGATGATTTTCGTTCTGTCCTTGGAGACGAACAGGATGTCGGGTTCATAACCGTTGAACTCATCGATCCGCACAAGAGTCCGTGAACCTAACACGACGCCAAGATCCTTAGCAGCAACATATCCCTGCATCAAAAAAGTCAAAAATTGGAACAGTCTCTCGTGTCTGAAAGTTGCCGGAGATTTCATTTTGACGACTCCGTTTATGAGGTCTCC
>QNDP01000161.1 GCA_003645975.1 Candidatus Hydrothermota bacterium
ATGAACGCAGCGGCCGCTCTCCTCACGCTCTACGAAATGAAACTCCCGCAGTTCAAAGAACAAACTCCATCTGTCAAAGAGGTTGACCCTAAGAAATTTCCCGGCAGGTTTCATATCATCCGCAAAGAAGACCCGCAAATCCTTGTCGATGGTGCACATAATCTGGCCTCTATCGAAAAACTCGTCGAGACTCTCAAAGAACTCTATCCCAAAAACAAGATTATCCTTGTGTTCGGGGTCAATAAGGATAAGGAATACAATAGGATGTTGCCCAAGTTCAAGGAGCTAAATTTATCAAAGCTTATACTCACCAGAGCGGACACTCCAAGAGCCGAAAAACCTTTAAGGTTGCGGCTTGCCGCAACAAAAGCCGGTTTTTCGAAGGAAAAAATTTTGGTCTATTCGAAATCAGAGGATGCATTCGCCAAAGCTTTTGAACTGGCAGAAGAGTGGGATATGGAGACGGAACAATCAGGGAATCTTGAGGAAAAAGCGCTCATTGTCGTTACGGGATCCTTTTATCTCGCTGGTGAGATGATGAAGTGGAACTATGAAGCCCTTGCCCCTTGATCCTCAATGGGTTGACGACCTCTCTTATAAACTCGTCCAATTTCGGGATCACATCATCGGGTTTAAATTCGTAAATGCATGGTGGAGAGTTTTGATTCACAGTGCATTGCTTGGGCTTTTTGGCCCAACAAAATTGACAGGGCAGATTCTTCGCAACAAATCTGTGGATAGGTGAATCAGGAGGAGTCCAACACCGTGGGTCTTCCGAAAAGAAAAGTGCGAATGTCGGTGTGGATTGGCTTATCGCAATGTGTTTGGGTCCGGAATCCGGCCCCACGAAGAAATCCACGTGCCTTAAAAGAGCCGCCAGTTTGTAAAGGTTCGTTGTCGGTGGAGATAACCTATTAACACCGAAGACTTTTTTCAAGCTGCTTTTTATCTTCGGAATCCAGAGAACCATAACCGCACAGTCCCAAGCTCTTTCCAGCCATTCAGCAAGTTTGAGAAAATTCGGAAGAGGCCATTGCCTCATCGGCGCTTCCGTGAAAACCTGCATGGCTGCGACAAATTTGTGTCCATTTCGGAACCGTCTCACCGCATCGGACGCCCATTCGAGTTCGGATTGGGGCACGGGAAAATCGAGGGTTAATTCGGCAGAAGTTATATCAAATCCAAACAGGGTCAGGGGCTGAAGCCGATGATAAACCGTGTAGCGATACCTTTGGAAATCTACTTTTACGGTGTGGGTATAGAAAAACTGCCGATTCGGTTTGTAGATGCCTATTCGGTAGGTGGCGCCTGAGAGTGCTGAGAGCAATATGCTCGGCAAATTCCTCATCAGATCGATCACAACATTCGGTTTAAATCTCCTTACTTCCCTTAAGGTGCTACAAAATCCATCACGGACTATAAGCTTATCGAGATACGGGTTCAATCTAAGGACTTCGGATGGAATGAGATCGGTGAGAAAGGCGACTTTGGAGCACGGGAGAGACCGCTTTATGGCTTTGATAAGAGGCGTATCGAGAAGCACATCACCTATTTTCCGATAACGGATTATCAAAAATCTTGGATTTTCAGGCAGTGTTAGCATGTCCCGTGAACCAGCATTGCAACCTTTACGCCCTTTGAATAAAGCTCGTTGTAAGTCTCACAGGCTTTCGGTGTCTTGAGCAAGATGACCTTCGGGATCCCTTTCGATTTTATGAACTTAACGACATGCTCCGGCACTTCCAAAGCTCCATAAAAACCTGTTCCGATGATTAAGACCTCGATGTCTTTATCAAATATTCCGGTTATCATGTCGTTTGAAAGGAGATGTCCTTTCCTCTCTTTCCAGGGTGTAACTTGTTCGCCGATAATCCGAATGTCTTTTCCGGCTCCCATTATCGTTCCATCGGGAAGTTTTTGGTGGACTTGTCCTCGAATCACGAATCTTCCCCACGACAACTCCTCTATCGGACCATTTTTGAACTTGTAAACATCCATTTTCTCACCTCCCACAATAATGTCCGCCCTAAGATTTTAAAGGAGTTTTTGGACTTGTGGCTTAAATGCACCCATAGACATAAAGAGCAAGTTTTCAAACATCCCAGAGAGCCGGCAGATGCTGATAGGACTTAGGCTCCAAAGGAAGTATCTCTTTGAAGATGAGGCATCAGCTTAAACTCGACGATTCTGCCCGTAAAGGGTTCACCGCCTTTTATGCTCTCAAATGGGGAGAGAAATGGATTGATAGAGGCAAGGAATCGAGTGATAAACGATGTAGTGAGGAGGAGTTACGGATTCAGGGGCTGGTAGGTGGATAGGCATGATAAGTTATGCAAAGAGATTGCGACTAAGATGGAGGATGTATCTCATTGATACTCTGCTACCTATAATGGCTATCACAAACTAAACGACTAATAGCCACAACTTAAAGCAGCTTCAAAAAGTTCCGATGCGCAAAGGGGCGGCTTTTATCCCTCCAAAATCTTGATAAGGATTCGGCGTCTGCGGGGTCCGTCAAATTCACAGAAGAAAACGCCCTGCCATGTGCCGAGCAGGATGTCGCCGTCTTCGATGATGAGCGTTTCCGACGGCCCGACCATGGTGGCCTTGATGTGCGAATCGGCGTTGCCTTCGAGGTGCTCGTAGCCTGCACCTGCGGGCACAAGTTTGGCGAGTGTTCGCGAGATGTCCCTTCTGACCGACGGGTCGGCATTCTCGTTAACTGTAACGGCAGCAGTGGTATGCGGCACATAAAGCACACAGATGCCGTTTTTGACGCCCGATTTGCGCACAACCTCACGCACACGAGAGGTTATATCAATGAGTTCCATCCTCTGACCCGTCCTAATCTCTATTTCAAAAATTTTTGCCATTTTCACACCCTCCTCATGACCTTGACCATGTCATGCCCATCAATTTCAGAGACTTCAACTTTAACGACTTGGTCATCGGTAGTCGTTATGGTCTTGCCGACATAGTCCGGACAAATTGGGATTTCACGGTGTCCCCTATCAACAAGTGCACATATCCGAACGGCCTTCGGATTGCCCATCTCAAACAGCCGCTGCATCAAAGCCCATAAGGTGCGACCCGTGTAAAGCACATCGTCGACAAGGATGACCACCTTGCCATCGATCGAGATAGGCAGGTTGACCTCTTGAACTATGGGCGATTGGCTCACAAGTCTAAGGTCATCGGTGTAAAACTTAACATCTGCCGTCCCGACAGGCACTTCCACTTCGCCAGATTGGGTCAAACTCTGCGCCAGCTTGTGAGCGAGCGGTTCACCCCGTCTCAAAACGCCGATCAGCAATAGATTTTCCAAATTTCGTTCGCGCTCAACGATTTCATGGGCAATCCTTTTCAGCACCAAATCCATATCCACCTCATCCATCAAAACATAGTCGAGTTTCAAGTCTGCCAATGAGGACCTCCTTTTGGCTTAGGATTTTACCACATCATTCGGAAGTCGAGCAAACATTTCTACCACATCCCACAACGCTCGACCGCCCCAACTTCGCCTGTCCGAACAGGGCAGACGGCAAAATGACAGGAAAGGATGGCTTGTTTCCCAGCGGATTGCACGGGCGACCGGTGCCTCTCTGAAGGTCATCTGTCTCACAATTTTTGATGGGCTGTTGGGGGTTCGTTTGTGATGAAGGATTTTGTGAGAAGAGGCACTGTAAAAGGCTGGTGGAAGAGACATAAAGAAAAGGGAGACCCTCTTGGGACAACCTGCAAATCGGCATTGGCATTGTGGGCGGTTTTGCGCACAGCTTCGGATTCCAAAGTGGGAATGGCGGAGCATTGCCTTTTTGATTTGGGCTCTCTCCCTGAACTGCAATAGCTTTTCGATGTCTAATACTGTCGTTTTCGATTGCCAATCGCTTGCTTTGGGACACGATGCTGTCCGAAAATTCAACGCCAACAAATCGATTTTTTTCTTAACAGGAATTCAACGCAAAGGAGAGCGACATGGTCGTCTTCAAATTGCTGGTTGCGTTCGCCTTAATGGTAGTGCTAATCCGAATGAAAGTCCCTGTTGGGGTTACGCTGATAGTGGGCACTTTGCTGCTCGGCTTGATGTTCGGTATGTCCGTTGAAGAACTTGGCCTGTCCATCGCCCGCTCGGTGATCGATCTCACCACGATAAGGCTGGTCGTTTTGGTGGCAATGGTGATCCTTCTGAGCGAAGTCATGCGGCAAAGCGGCGCACTCAAAAAGATCGAAGGCTCGGTCAAGTTGCTCTTCAAGGATTCTCGATGGGGACTGGCGACGATCCCTGCACTGATCGGGTTGATGCCAATGCCTTCGGGCGCATTGATTTCAGCGCCTATGATCGAGCCGATTGCCGACGAGCTCCGCCTCGATGCGCCGCATCGCACATTTGTAAACTATTGGTTCAGACATATTTGGGAATACTCATGG
>QNDP01000162.1 GCA_003645975.1 Candidatus Hydrothermota bacterium
GGGCTGGCCTCAAAGGCGACCTGCCGGTCTCGATTCCTTTCCTTGCAAGGCTCCATTATCTCGGCGGCTACAAATTCGACAGCCTGAAATACGAGAAGGAAAATGAGTCCTATGAACTCAAGTCCAAAGGGTTCTTCGTTGGATTAAGCCTGTCGCTTCTTTAATAAGTTGAAACCGAAGGAGATGATCGTATGGAAAGGGGCGAAGCGGAAGCAAAGATGCTCGAATTTATAAAAAAACTGCCCGATGAGATACGCGAAGCGCTCGATTTCGACGTTCCCGCTTTCGATTTCTCGGAAATAGCGCATGTGGTGTTTGCCGGAATGGGCGGCTCAGCGATCTCCGGAGACCTTGCAAAACTCCATCTGAGCGAAGTCCCGATCCCTATGGAGTCAGTTAGAGATTACACACTTCCGCCCTATGTATCCGAAAAGACCCTTGTTTTCGTGTCGAGCTATTCTGGCAATACCGAAGAGGCGCTTGCGGCTTACGGAGATGCAAGGGAAAGAGGGGCGAAGGTCGTTGCGGTTACATCGGACGGCAAGCTTGCAGAGATGGCTGAACGAGACGGTGTGCCGCTGGTTCGGATTCCGGGCGGCCTGCCGCCACGCACAGCGCTTGGATGGCTGTTTGTGCCCCTTGTGAAGGTCTTTGAGGTGTCCGGTGTGGTTCAAGGTAAACTCGTTGAATTGGAAAGAGTTGCGGATTACCTGACCGAACTTCGAGACGAGTTCTCGACCCCGGATTCGCCACCTTTTGAGCTTGCCAGCCGCTTATACCTCAGATTGCCTTTGATTTACACATCGCGCAGGTTAGCACCTGTCGGTTTTCGCTGGAAAGCCCAGATAAATGAAAACGCTAAGGCTTTTGCACATGTCGCTGAGCTGCCCGAACTTGACCACAACGAGATCACCGGAATCAAAAACCCGCCGGAACGGGTTGAGGAGATGTGGGC
The DNA here is from genome assembly GCA_003645975.1 of Candidatus Hydrothermota bacterium. Taxonomy (GTDB): domain Bacteria; phylum Hydrothermota; class Hydrothermia; order B15-G9; family B15-G9; genus B15-G9. The sequence continues at coordinate 956 of QNDP01000162.1, forward strand.
GGTCTTTCTTGTGGATGCCGACGATCATCCACGAATCAAACTCCGTGTCAAACACACACAGGAACTGATCCGAGATTCGGTTCTCGGCACCGAAGTGCTTGAATCGAAAGGCGAAACGCCGATCGAGCGCGCATTTTATCTGGTCTATTTCGGCGATTTCGTAAGCTTTTATCTCGCAAAGTTTTACTTTGAAGACCCTATCGCCATCCCTCGAATTGACGAACTGAAGAAACGGCTGGCAAATGAGCAGTAAAGTGCCGAAATTTCTGGTCGATTCGATGGCAGGTAAACTTGCTCGCCGACTTAGAATGCTTGGTTTTGACGCAGAATACGAACGCACAGGGAACATCCAACGGTTGATTGCAAGGGCAAAGGACGAAGATCGGATCATCCTTACTCGCAACCTTCGTTTCAAAAAAGTGCATATACCCAAAGGCGTTAGAGTGGTGTTTTTGCGATCCGAGCTCACGCCGATTCAGGTCAGACAGGTCATCGACGAATTTGGACTTCGTGAGCACATCAGACCGTTCACAAGGTGTGTGGAATGCAATGAGCCTCTGGTCGAAATTAAGGACAAAGAGGAGGTTCGCGGCAAAGTGCCCTTCTATGTTTTCCAGACGCATGAAGAATTCTCGATGTGTCCTAAGTGCCGTCGTATCTACTGGAAAGGCACACATGTAGAAGCCATGCGCGATATGCTCTCAAGAATCTTGGGGATGGAGATAGAGGGCAATGAAGAGACTTAGAAATAACGGGATTACGATTAACATGCTATGCCATGTTGACTTAGGAAATTGGATTAAGTATAATAAACGCCCTGAATAGGGTTAAACAAAGCAAGGAGGAGCAACATGACAAAGGCAGAACTTATAAGCGAGGTCGCAAGGAAGACAGGGTTGCCAAGAAAAGATGTCGGTCTTGTGATAAACGCAGTGCTTGAGGCCCTCAAAGAGGCGTTCTTTAGGAAGGAGCGCGTCGAACTTAGAGGTTTCGGCGTGTTCATGACTAAGACCCGTAAGCCACGTGTTGGTAGAAATCCGAGAACGAAGGAAGAGGTCAGGATACCGTCAAGGACGGTTGTCGTCTTTAAGCCCTCAAAGGTCATCAAAGAGAACCTGTAATCCGATCTAAGGGGTTGATAGCTCATGCCTTGCGGAAGAAAGCGGAAGCTGAAAAAGATCAAAAAGCACAAGCTCAAAAAGCGCCGCAAACGCGACAGGCATAAGAAAAAGAAGTAGCCATGCGTGTGCTTGTGATCTCCGATACGCATATCCCTCATCGTGCGAAGGCGCTTCCTGATAAGGTTTTAGCAGAACTTAAGAATTGTGATCTGGTGATCCATGCAGGCGATTTTACGACCTTCGACTTCTACCTCGAACTGAAGGCTCTTGCTCCCAAGCTTCTGGCAGTTCATGGCAACATGGACGATTACCAGTTGTTCGATGAGCTGCCCGAAAAACTCGTGTTCGAGCTGGAAGGACATAAGATCGGGCTGTTCCATGGGTTCGGCGCTCCTTTTGGAATCGAGAAGAAGGTTATCCAGAAGTTCAGGGGCGATGGGGTGGAGCTGATCGTGTTCGGCCATACCCATCGCCCCATGGACAAAACAGTGGATAACATCAGGCTGTTCAACCCCGGCAGCCCGACCGATTACATATTCGCGATAAAACGAAGCTACGGCATCATCGAGGTTCAACCAGATAAGTTGATTACCAAAATAATCTATCTCTAAGCGCCCGTAGCTCAATTGGATAGAGCGTCAGACTCCGGATCTGAAGGTTGGGGGTTCAAATCCCCCCGGGCGCGTTTTTAATTTCAGCCAAATATACGAGGTTGAAATGATCATGCACGGCGAAATTAAACTCCTGTCCGGTTCCCAGTCGCATTATCTCAAAAATAAAATTGCCAAATATTTGGACATGGAACCGGCCAAATGTGAAGTCTCAAGGTTTAAAGACGGTGAAATCCGTGTCCAAATCAAGGAAAGCATTCGGGGCGATGACGTCTTCATAATCCAGTCAACACAGCCCCCAGCGGACAACCTGATGGAACTGCTCCTGCTCATCGATGCGGCCAAAAGGGCTTCGGCTTCACGGGTCACGGCGGTGATTCCGTATTTCGGATATGCACGTCAGGACAGGAAAGACCAGCCTCGCGTCCCGATTTCCGCAAAACTTGTGGCAAATTTGATTCAGACCGCTGGCGCTGACAGGGTCATAACACTTGACCTTCATGCAGATCAGATTCAGGGATTCTTTGACATCCCGGTCGATAACCTTTACGCAAGTCCGATCTTCAAGAAATATTTCACAGAATTCGAGCCGGAAACACACATGATCGTTGCACCGGATGTCGGTGCGACCAAGCGTGCGCGCCTCATGGCACGGCATCTCGGGAATCTCCCGCTTGCTCTCGTCGATAAAAGGCGTCCTGCACCAAACAGTGCAGAAGTGGTCAATATCATCGGGGATGTCAGCGGCATGAAGCTCTTAATTGTTGATGACATCATCGACACCGGAAACACAATAGCAGTTGCCGCACAGGCGTTGATCGAGGCCGGCGCCGCCGAGATCCGTGTCGCTGCAACTCACGGACTTTTCTCGGATGGCGCAAAAGAAAAACTTGACAACGCGCCGATCGAGGAGATAGTCATCACCAATTCACTTCCTGTCTCAGAAGACAAACGGCCGAGATGTGCAATTATTTTGGATGTCGCACCGTTACTCGGAGAGGCAATTCTGAGAACGCACGAGGAGCGCTCTGTAAGCGCTCTTTTCATTTAGAACTTTAACTCGGAAAGGAGGGATTTTGAAATGGCTGTTGAACTTAGGGCTGAATATCGGACAGAAATCGGCAAATCAGCCGTCCGAAAGCTGAGAGCCGCGGGGATGCTCCCGGCGGTTATGTATGGACATGGTGAGGAGACAAAACCGATAAAAATTAACGCACATGAATTTGAAAAACTATGGCACAAGATTAAGGGAGAGAGTGTTATCATCAACCTAAAACTCGGAGATACTTCAAAACTGGCGGTGATTCAAGATATTGCGCGCCACCCGGTTACTGGCAAAATACTCCATGTCGATTTTCACCTGCTGCACAAAGGCGAGAAGGTTGAGGTTACCGTGCCCGTGATAACCGTCGGCACCCCGAAAGGCGTGAAGATGGGCGGAATCCTCGAACACATCATGCGCGAGCTTACGATCAGAGCTTTGCCCGATAACATTCCGCCGCACATAGAAATCGATGTCTCGGAACTTGGATTGGGCGACTCAATCCATGTGAAAGATGTGAAAATCGAAGGGATCGAGATAGTCGAGGATCCTGAAGAGCCGATCGTTACAGTCATAGCGCCTCACAGGGCGGTCATTGAAGAAAAAGTCGAAGAAGTCGAAGAGTAAGAGGAAGAGGCTCCGACTGAAGAGGCATAGCCGGCAGAATAAACTGTCCTTGCAGCCGAGAAAGGA
>QNDP01000163.1 GCA_003645975.1 Candidatus Hydrothermota bacterium
ACCCTTCAGCCTAACATCGCTTTCTATGGTCTTGGGTTATGCTTTGAGCAACTCGGTCAAAAAGATTCTGCCCTTTTTTATTACTCGGAGTATAAAAAGCTTTTGGAATATCAAGGACAGGACGACCCGATGGTCGATAAGAGGTTGGCAAGGCTATGGATGGAGGTAGGAGATTATGAAAAATCCCTTGAGATTTTGGTCAAGTTAAAGGAATTATTCCCAACGGACTTCGACATAAGGCTTTGGCTTGCTTACAATTACAACAGATTGGAAAACTACAAAGACGCCCTTAACGAAGCCCTTGCAGCTATGGGCCTCAATCCGAATGAGCCTGAAGCGCACTTTTTGGCCGCAGAAGCTGCTTTCAATCTCGGAAATTTCATAGCAGCAATCCGTTTTGCCAAAGACGCAGCAAAACTCGGAAAGAACGAGGTGAAATATCCGCTTTACCTCGCCTCGATCGAACTCAGATTGGGAAGAGCACGGGAAGCCCTCAAGACGGCCAAAAAGATAAAAAAGAAAAACGACAGCGTTTATTGGATCATGGGACTATCCGCATGGCAGATTGGAGACACTTCAAACGCCCTCAAATACATGGGTAAGTCCTTATCCCTCAATCAAGAGCATGTCGAACGATTCGTCGAATACGCAAATTTTCTAAAAGAAGCCGGCAGGTTAGAAGAAGCGGACTCAGTTATTTCCTTTGCTTTAAGTCTATTCCCCGAAAATCTTGATCTGTGGATTACCTATGCGATGCTGCACTACGATGACGACTTTGAGGCTGCGGACTCCGCATTTGCGCGCGCCTACAAGCTCAATCCCGACGACCCACTTCTGTTGAACAATTGGGGTTATCTGCTTGCCGAACATGGTGTTAGACTCACAGAGGCGAAGGAAATGCTGGAGAGAGCTTTGGAAGCAGAACCTGAAAATCCTTATTACCTCGATTCGATGGGTTGGATTTATTACAAGATGGGCGATTATCGGACAGCACTTGCATATCTTCTCCATGCGTTTCAGGTAAAAAGCGATGATCCAGATATTTGTGAACATTTAGGTTTCACTTTCAGGATGCTCGGCGACATCAAACGAGCAACAGAATTTTGGAAGAAAGCATTAGAGCTTGATCCGTCTCGTAAACATTTGATAAAACTTTTGAAACAATTTGAGGCAAATTTATAATTGGAGCACAAAAATCGGAGGTGCGATATGAAGGATAGGGTTCTGTCTGGTATGAGACCCACTGGTAAGCTCCACATTGGACATTTTGTAGGTGTATTGCCCAACTGGAAGATGCTGCAAGACCGATACAAGTGTTTTTTTGAGATAGCCGATTGGCATGCCCTGACCGACGCCTATGATAGGACGCACGAAATGCGGGACAATGTCTTCAATGTAGTCCTCGATTGGCTTGCCACAGGCATAGACCCGGAAAAATCCACCTTTTTTGTTCAATCACATGTGCTTCAACATGCTGAACTTCATGTCCTCTTTTCGATGCTTGTTTCACTCTCAAGGCTGCTGCGTGTGCCGACATTCAAAGAAAAAATCGCCGAATTAAGGGTTAAGGAACTTTCACACAAAGCCAAAAAAGTGCTCGAAAAATCCGCTGATGCAGCAGTTTCGGCATTCTTTGAGATCGTGGAGCAATATCAACAAGGAAATCTCGACGATAAGAGTTACCGTGCAGTCCTCAAGGCAAAACTCAAAGAGGCATTTATGGAGAGCCTTAAGGACGCCTTTGTAGGAGGCGAAGAGGAGGAGTTGCCTTACGGTCATCTTGTGAACTATGGACTCTTAGGCTATCCGGTTTTGCAAGCAGCGGATATTTTGATTTACCGCGCAAATTTGGTCCCGATAGGTGCTGACCAGCTCCCCCATCTTGAGTTGACCCGTGAGATAGCCCGTCGTTTCAACTCGCTTTACGGACAAGTTTTTCCTGAAGTTGAACCTTTGCTCACGGAATTTCCAAAAGTTCCGGGGACCGACGGTCGAAAGATGTCAAAATCCTACGGAAATACAATTTTCATAAGCGATCCCCCTGATGTCATCGAACAAAAAATCAGACATGCCTATACTGATCCGGCCAAGATAAGAAAGGGCGATCCAGGACATCCGGAGGGTTGTCCTATATTTGCCTATCACAAAATCTTCAACACGGACGAGGTGCCTCAAATTGAAGCTGATTGCAAGGCGGGCAAGCTTGGCTGTGTCGATTGCAAATTACGGATTATCAAGAAGATGAACGAAGTGTTGGAACCTGTTCGCGAAAAACGGAGATATTTCGAGGAGAGGCCTCATTTGGTCAAAGAGATACTTGCAGAGGGCGAAAAGAGAGCCCGCGAGGAAGCAGAGAAGACGATGCAGCTTGTGAGAGAAGCCATGCAGTTATGGACATGAACGGCCGATAAGAGCTTAGAAATGGACGAACGGCTGTTGTTACGAGTTTTAGTTGGGATGTTAGTGGGAAGTTTAATAGTTGTCGGGTTTTGGCTCATCTTATCCTCACAAAAATCATTTGGCCTTTTGATGATAGCGGCTGCTGCATTTCTATATCGATTGTTCGCCAGACATCTTAAAAAGCTTTAAGGGGGGTGCCTGATGATAAGATCAATTTGGAGAAAATGGGCAATAGTAGCGGCCATAGGGGTCGCCATATCAGCGAGTGCAAGAGGGGAGAATCTCGTTCCAAATCCCGGGTTTGAAAACTGGACAGGTGGTGAGCCCAACAACTGGAACAACGACAGCGGAATAACTGTAGAACAGTGCAATGTGGCAGATTCCGTGCATGGAGGCTCTTATTCTGCGAGGATTACTTTAACGACTCAGGAACAGAGCAATGCGGACTTTTATTCCGACGAATTTGCTGTTACTGCTGGAACGGATTACGAAATTTCCGCATGGATATTTGACAATGATCCTGCTGGTAAAGGGAGATTAGCTGTTTGGTGGTATGATGCAAGCCATAACTCCATAGACAGCGATTATTTGAAGTATTCCTCTAATTCTTCGGAGTGGCAACAAGTTGTTGATACTGTGACGGCACCTGATAATGCTGCTTATGCAAAATTCGACATAAGATTTTACGATGTGTCAAGTAATTGGGATGGAGATGCTCTTTTTTACGTGGATGACGTGGAATTTTCTCCCCTCTCAACCAACCAGCCGCCGACCATATCGAACATCCAACAGTCACCGAGCAATCCAACATCCAGCGACGTGGTCACAGTGACAGCGGACATCACTGACCCAGACAATGACCTTGCGACGGATTCCCTGTTTTATTCCACCAATGGCGGAACGACCTACTCTCAGCTCTATCATTTGAGTGTTTCGGGCAATACTTACACCTATGAAATACCTGCTTTACCCGATGGAACCACCGTGGAATATTTTATAATGGCAAAGGATAATGACGGTAACCGTGTCACATCTGACACTTTTAGCTACACCGTCCAGGATATCTATCCGCCCGTTATAAACGAAATTATGTATAACCCTTCCGATCCTCCATTTACCTACTCTGATGAATGGGTGGAAATATACAACCCCAATGATGAACCTTATGACGTAAGCAACTGGGTTCTTACTGACTATGAAAGTGATTTCACTATCCCTGAAAATACATTGATCCCTGCATTTGGTTTCCTTGTCATAGCCAGAGATACCAACAGCATAAGAGGTTGCGCAGAATATCAGGACGATCTTGGAAGTGATAACGACATCCTACTCGGCAATGCAGGATTTCAGCTTAGTAACGATGGCGATGAAGTTGTCCTTCAGGACAATTCAGGCAATACGATTGACAGCGTGAGGTATGATGACTCCTCACCTTGGCCGACATCTCCAGATGGGCAAGGTCCTTCGCTTGAGCTGACAGACCCTTCTCTCGACAACAATGTCGGGACCAACTGGGCTGCGTCATCCGAGACCTATGGCACACCCGGTGAACCAAATTCGGCTTATAACGATAACAATTGCACAAATAACTACGACTTTGAGATCTGGACTGCCGAAGGTCCCGAAGGCTGGACGGTCGAAGATGGAGCAACTGCCACAGAGGAGACAAACATAAGAAGACGAGGCGCAAAAAGCGCAAAGCTGGAAAACACAACGGCAGGCAAAGGCCTAATTCAAAGATTTGAGGTGCAGCAAAACCTATCCTATGATCTGAGGGTCTGGGTTTATCCATCGGGCTCGGCTGACAACATCCGGGTGTTCATGATCTTCACCGATGGAGTCGGCACTGTCATCGATTCCATAGGGCCGCTCACTGTAACTGAGGCCGATAAATGGCAGCTTATAAGGCGTCGGGGGAGCATCCCGGCAGCTACTCAGATGTATCTCAAGATCAGGGGATA
>QNDP01000164.1 GCA_003645975.1 Candidatus Hydrothermota bacterium
CGGTTTTCATAAAGAGTTTTGAGGAGCTGAAAAGTGTGATAGCGAGTGCCTGGGATGAGTTTTCCAAGAGCATAAGTTACGCCAGGTGGTGGATAGAGAGATTCCTGAACGGGAAGAGTTATTATATGGAGTTGTGCAGATAACTATAAATGGATTTATTTTTATTGTGACGCTCTCCGATGGGCATTGGTTAACGAGGTTACTTCTGGAAATCCCCGACAAGTGAAAACAATTTTTGATGTTATTGAGGGGATTAATAAAAGGTGGATGCAAAAGCTAAACAATCCCGACTTTAAGCGATGGCTTAAGCTCAAACAATCAAAAGGATGTAATAAATCATCCTCTATCCGTTATGAGTTTTGGTATCTTTACGATCTGGAAGCGGAATTATGGGAAAAAAAACTTTGAGGAATTTCTTAACTTCAAAAGCAAAGCAGTTAACATCCCCTTAGAACCTTTTCGTTTGATCTTGCTTTTTTATTTGATAGAAAGAGCGCTAAAGTTAATGCTAAGGTATTTCAAATATTTGACCACAGAAGATAAAAATCTCACTCATAGTAAAATTCGTGATACAGTTTATCAAAAATTTTTCGATAATTCGAAGGGTTTAATAGCCAAATTCGACGCACTTCCATTCCCTTTCAACTTATCAGTGCTCGATAAATCCATTGAGCATGGTGAAGAAGACCTTCAGTATCACAAAAACAATTTTCCAGGTGGCCGTCATTTTCGTGGTATTGGAAAAGACCATTATGCCGATGTGATAAAAGCCGCGCTTTTTCGGGCAGTAAGTTGGCGACATCATCGTAAACGTAACAGTCGAGAACATAAGGGGGTGGTGAGTGCTTTCTTCTTTGATCCTTTATGGCATTATTCGGAATCATATCGTTATAGAGTCCCTTTAGCCGATAATTTCATCCGTCGAAACTCCTTCTATTGGGGTTTAAATCTTCGCTGGTTAGGTTCCATATTTCTCAACCTCATCGAATTGCCGTTATATACCTTAAGTGCTAAGTTTATGCGAGACGTCTGGGAAGGGTATAAAAAAGTAGCATATCGCCCCATATTGCAAAAAGTCCAAATGCCCCGATGGGAATCTATCCGAAATGCTAAGCCTCAGAAAATGGTATAAACATAATGTGTCCATATATTTTGCATTTTTAGATGTTGACAACTCATTGGGCATCAAATACAATCTGACACAACAAGGAAGGTGAAAGACTATGGTTAACCAGAAGAAATTTAAAGAATTGATTGTGAAGCTAATTGAACTTGAAAATGGTAAAATGATTGGCCTTACACGATTGGCTAAACTTGTCCTTTTTACAGACATTGAGGCCTTTAAATCGTTGGGTGAAAGCATAACCTCGGATGTTTATGTTCGAGAGAAACAAGGCCCTGTTCCTTCACATCTTTATGAAATTCTCGAACAGCTTGAAAGAGAAGGGATTGTCCGCGAGCAGATCGAGCAGATAAACGGTTTGGACACAAAATGTTATGTCGTTGTAAAGCCTTTGCCAGAATCTTACTTGAGCGAAAACGAAATCTCTGTCATCGAAAGGACTTATCGTGAGTTGGGCAAATTAACCGGTAAAGAGCTTTCGGCTAAAGCACATGAGTTGCCGGCGTGGCGCTATTCGGAGCCGGGCGAACCACTTTTTATCTCAGAACTTTCTGTCGATGAGAAAACTTTTTGGGTGTTACAGGATGCACTTGAGGATATAGAGGACGACGATAGCGATGTTTTAGAACTCCTTGTGAAACAGGAGCTTGTTGATGAAATTTCAGATAAAAGTATGGCAGGAAGGGATTCATAGATCAAAAGAAATAGCTGGAAGAGGCCTTGTTAACTCCTTAGAAGAACACCTCGAAAAAGCAAAAGAGTTATTAAAAGATGATGCTGACTCCAACCAGAACAAAAAGCTAAAGATTCCTAAAATCCACCTTCCTCTTAGGAGAAAAAGAAAAGGCAAATGGAGGGTTATTTATTTTATTTGTGCCGAAATCAAGGAGGTTGAAAAGATTCCAAAGGGATTCTTGCGGTTAATTTCCAAATATTGCGATGAACCTAATACCGTGGTGATCATGTATGTGCTTTTGAGGAACGAAAAGACCTATAAGAAAAACTTGAAAAAGCTAATAAACTCATTGTAGCGGCCATGCATGACATAATTGACAACAGGAATGAGAAACTGCTTGATCACATTCAGGTGATGCTCGATTCGAGCGAACGGGTTAGGTTCGCTGTCGGATACCTGTTTCTCTCCGGATTAGCGCCTATCGCTGAAAAGTTAGAAAAACTTAATGAAATCAAGTTGCTGGTCGGAAATACGCTCGACACAAAACTTGTTGAAACCCTCGTTCAGGATCTAAAAGACCTCGATGAGGTTAGGAAAAAACTTGATGAGCAGCGATTTCGGAGAAGGGTCGATTCAGAACATCGAGTCGTCGAGACTCGAAACGAGATTCGCGAACACCTCTCGCTAATGGATCAATCCGATTTAAACGAACAACTTATCAGGATATTGCTTAAGTTGCTAAAAGAGAATCGATTACATATCAGGCTTTACACAAAGGGACGACTCCATGCAAAAGCTTACATTTTCGACTACGGCACGGTCTATGGCCCTGATGGAAAACCACTTGAGCGACCTGAGAAGGGCATTGCTATTATCGGGTCGTCAAACCTCACTCTTTCAGGCCTCACACATAACACGGAATTGAATGTCATTGTTCATGGGAATGCCAACCATGCTGCACTTGTCGAATGGTTCGAAAACCTGTGGAAAGAATCCCTTCCGTTTGAAGAGGCTATAGCGACGGAACTGCGCCGCTCATGGGCCGTTGGGATGGTCGAATCACCCGATGGAACTGAATTCCATGTCAGGCCTTATGACATCTACATGAAAACGCTGTTTGAACTTGTCCGCGATAGGTTTGAAGAGGAGCCTGAACGATATGAATTCCTTTTTGACGACCGTATTACGAGGGAACTTGCTGATTTCCAGAAGATTGCAGTCAAGCAGGCGGTCAAAATTATCAAGGATTACGGGGGCGTTTTTATATCGGATGTGGTAGGCCTCGGAAAATCGTATATAGGCGCAGCTATACTCAAGCATTTCTATCGGACCGAAGGACTTTATCCACTGATCATTTGTCCAGCCGGACTTGTGGATATGTGGAAGCGATTCAACACCGTCTATAAACTTGGCGCTGAGGTGATTTCAATAGGCGAACTCCAGGAAGCTCATCCCACCGGCCAAACTTTGCTTGATCCCAATGGGATCTATCACGATCGGAAAATTGTGCTTGTCGATGAAAGCCATAATTTCAGGAATCCCGACACACAGAGGTATCAAATTTTGCAGGCGTTCATGCAGGGCGGCAGAAAAGCGGTGCTTCTCACTGCAACGCCTCGCAACCGCACAGTTTGGGACATCTATTGGCAGCTTAAACTTTTCCATCACGATGATCGAACCATGATTCCTATTGAGCCCAACAACTTGCGCGAATTCGTGAAACTTGCTGAAAAAGGCGAACGAAAGATTCAGGACTTGCTTGTCCATATCCTGATCCGCCGAACACGAAACCATGTGCTGAAATGGTATGGCTATGATGCCCAGACGAACGAGCGAGTTAAGCCGTCCGAATTCGACGAATATCGTTCCGGAAAACGAAAAGCTTACATTTATGTTGGCGGTCAGCATCGATTCTTTCCGAGACGCAACCTTGAAACTGTAACTTACAGCATTGAGGCGACTTACAGAGGTATATACGACAAAATCAGAAGATACATCGGGAAGCCACTTGATGACCCGCTCAATCCTCCACCCAATGTGTTGACCTACGCTCGTTACGGCCTCTGGAACTATGTGAAACCGGAAAAGCGAGGGAGTTATACCGATCTGAAAAAGGTTGGCGCCAATCTGTGCGGACTTATGAGGGTCTTGCTGTTCAAAAGGTTCGAGTCAAGTGTCGAGGCGTTCAGGAAAACCTTAAAAAATTTGATCAAAGTTCACCAAACTTTTCGCGATGCGCTTGAGAGCGGCGTGATCCTCGCAGGCCACGAAATTAACGAGGTTCTGGACGACATTGAGGACATTCAAGGCGAAAGGCTTGCAGAGGAGCTTGCGAAGGTCTCGAAAAAATACAAAATTGAAGATTTCGAGGTTGAATGCCTTAGAAAAAACATCAATCAGGACATCGAAGTTCTCAAAAAGATGCTCGAATTGGTTGAACCGATAACTCCGAAGGACGACGCTAAGTTGCAGAAATTGATCGATATCTTGCAAAA
>QNDP01000165.1 GCA_003645975.1 Candidatus Hydrothermota bacterium
ATGTGATAGACCTCGGTGGTGGTCAGTATATGGCGGTGATCCAGAGCGGCTCGTCTCAAACAAAACCGCACTTGGAATTGAGCAACAACAGTCTTTAGCCACACATCCCCTATCTTAACCCTCCATCAGAGATACCCTATCCGATGCACTGCGATGGGCTTCAGCTCCTCGATGTAGTCCCTGAGTTTCTTGCCGCCGTGCCGCACTTCAACCCGAACTTTACGCCCGTCCGACAGCGTGAAAAGGTAGATCGACCCCTTTATCTCCGACCAATTTAGCGGTCTTGAAAGCCTCTCGATCGAGATCAATCTGATCCCGTCGGGCATCTCGCTTTGAAGTTTCGGGAGAATCTTCTCAGGCTCGTATTCCTTAACAGATTCCACAACAAGGAGTTCTACCTCACTCGTTGCTCCAAGCGCAAGCGACGGGCCTGCGCTGATTCGAGGCCTTTTGACAAATCCTTCGGTGTAACTGAACTCCCAGCCTGCGCGCGCAAAGCCTTGAATGATCAATCTGACGGTGTCGTTGTGTCCCAAAGCCGATGCGGGCGGCATCTTGGAATAGACCACAAGATACTGAACTCTTTTCGTCGGTTTCGCCTCAAGTTTCGCAATTTCAATCGATTCCAGCTTTTGTTTTTGCACATAGCCCGTGCGGCACAGCTCATAACCTTCTCGATACCAAGGACCACATCCGTTGCAACGCGACCTCATGCAATCCATGGTGTATTCGCCCCTCAGCGACCGCTTGTATTCCAGCCGAAGGAAGGCGTTGAACAGGCCGGTGTCCACATAGTGCCATGGCAGTTTTTCGTCCAACTCTCTCGGTCTCAGATATTCACGCCAATCGATTCCAATGTTCTCAAAAGCCTGTTCCCAGATGGAGAAGTCGAAGGTTTCGCGACGGTCATCAAACTGAGCTCCAAGACGATACGCTTCGAGCAGCACATCCGCCAGCCGCTCGTCGCCGCGCGCAAAAACGCCCTCAAGCGCCGATTGATACGGGTCATGTGCGGAGATCCTAAGTCTCCGATACCTGCGCAACTTCCTGCGTATCATGTGGATAACGGACTCCATCTCGTCGGGCATTCGTTGCTCTACCCATTGAAACGGCGTGTGAGGTCGAGGGACAAAAGTCCCGAACGATGCACGAACCCGTATTCGGCGCGCTGTCCGTGCTATCGTCTCCAAAAGTTTGACCGTCTCGTTCACATCATCCTCAGTCTCAGTGGGTAAGCCGACCATGAAATAGAGCTTGACGCTCGGCCAATTGCGTTCCTCTGCAATTCGGATCGAAGTGAAGATCTCGTCAAGCGGCACATTTTTGTTGATCACACCGCGCAACCGTTCCGAAGCCGTCTCCGGAGCCAGTGTTATGCCGAATTTTGAAAGATCCGCCAAGATGTCCAACAATTCCTTGCTGATGGCATTGATGGGCAGCGATGGCAAGGATAAGTCTATGTGTGGCAAAGCATTCTTTAGCTTCACAATCAGCGCTTCGAGGTCAGGATAGTCCGAGACAGTGAACGCCAAAAGTCCGATCTCACGAAAGCCAGTGGCCTTAACTCCTTCAACTGCAATCTCAACAACCTCATCGACATCTCGAATTCGTATCGGTCGATAGACCATGCCACCCTCGCAGAATCGGCATCCGCGCGTGCAACCGCGCATGATTTCGATCACAAATCGGTTGTGGACGGCCTCGACATTCGGGACCAACTGCTTGATCGGAAAGAACTTGCGCTCAAGCGGCGCAATCCTTCGTCTCACACGGTCTTTGGGGTATCGTGGCACAAAAACCCCTTCAATTTTGGCAAGTTCTGCAAGCACTTCGTCCCGTGTAATCTCCCGATTTTTCCATGCGAGAAGCGGGTCAACTATTTCGAGAACGGCCTGCTCCGCCTCGCCAAGCACAAAGAAATCAACAAATCTTTTCAAAGGTTCTGGGTTCAAAGCACACGGTCCGCCAAGCATGACCAACGGGTCGCCCTTGCTGCGTTCATCCGATTTCAACGGCACATTCGCAAGATCAAGTGTCAGAAGGAGATTCGTGTAATTCAATTCCGTGTGCATGGAGATGCCGATGAGGTCGAATTCTCGGAGCGGCGTCTTCGTCTCAAGTGAGAACAGCGGGATGCGGTTTCGGCGCATGAACTCGATAGCATCGAGCCATAGCAGGTAAGCCCGTTCAGCATAGACCTTTGGGTGCGAATTCAGGACATGGTAAATTATTGCTAGACCAAGATTTGACATGCCAAGCTCGTAAAGTTCGGGATAGACAAGTGCGATGCGGAGCAGCGAACTTGGATTTTCCTTGTGAATTTCGTTCCATTCGCCGCCGATGTAGCGACCCGGCCGCTCCAATGTGAGCAAAGCTCTGCCAAACGGATGGTCATTCCAATCGAAGTTCGACATAGGGCTGCAATTTTATACCAAATCCGCAGGCGGGTTTGAAGTTTTCAAAAAAACGGGCACACAGGCATTCATGGAACAGCTTGACATCTCAAGACTTGGAGAGGCAACATTCGGTTTGAGTTCTTTGAAAATGCCGAAAATCCGAACTTATCACATCGAGAGGCAGGCTGTCAGGCGGCTCAGGTGTTTCGTCCGACAAAGCCGTTTGTTCAACGAATATTTTGACGGCCAAGAGGGCGTCATGCTTTGGGACTTTTTGAAAATAAAGGTTAAAACCTGTTGAACATCACGGAATTACGAAAAAGCACCTTCGGCTCGGTAGGGAGGTGAGTCAAAAATGAAGTATTTGATGCTAATGATGTTGCTGCTGCCGAGCACCGTGCTGGCGTGGTCGCCCAGAGTCATGGACGCCATGCTGGACACCTTTTTCATGGAATACGATTGGGTCAACGACTACGGTGTCAGGAAGCTGCCCGGCCAATACCCCCGTCTTTACAATTTCAATCTAAGTGCCATTGCGACAATGTATTACGATGGAGAGCCGCTGCGCTATCGGGCTGCTATGGCACTGTCCCGTTGGGATGTGGTCATTTTGCAGTTCTTCTGGTTGGAACAAGACCGATATTGGCTCCAGCGCGAGATGATCGACAGCATCCGAGCACATCATCCCGACATAATTCTGCTGATGTATCTGCCGGGCGGCGCATTTCCGCCTGTCAGAAGGGAGCGAGGCGACACTCTGGGCTATCTGCGAAGGCTCGTTTTCGATTCGCTCGACGCACACAACTGGTGGATCAAACGGCCGGACGGTGGGGTCTATCAACGGAGCAAGTGGTGGAAGGTCAATTATTACCACTATCCCGAAGCCGTAACATGGATGAGGGACTTCATCTTGCGATGTCTTGAAAGATTTCCCTATTTCGACGGCGTCATGCTTGACCTTGTTTACAGCCGAAAATTGATCTCCAATTGGCACAACATCGACAGTCTCATAGACATCGATGAGAACGGGATAAACGATTGGGAGGAGCATGACAGCTCATGGGTGATCGAAAGGGTTCAGGAGGGACTTGCGAACCTTCTGATGGCTTTGAGGGACACGCTCGGCGACGATTTCATCATCACGGGCAACTCAGGCTATCCGTGGTATATCACGGACGAATTCCATTACGACTCGGTCTATTGGGCGGCTCTGGCCAACGGCAACATGTCGGAGGATATACTCGACCTCGACGGACTGGGTCAGTGGGAAGTTCATGGACCCATGCTGGCCATGCGGGCTGCTTGGCAGAATCAGCTTTATGCCTATGCGAATCCGATCCATTTCATGGGCGAGGCCACAATCGACTATTGGGGCGAGGACACCTGCGACACGGGACACATCTGGCGCGAAAGACAGCAGATGCGTTACACATTATGCATCTGTCTGATGACCAATGGGTTTTACAGCTACGACACCGGCGGAAAGGGTGGACATACGCATTCCGAAATCTGGTGGTTTCCGGAATACAACTGCAATCTCGGCTATGCGTTGTCCGACACACCTCAATATCTCCATGATCCCAATGGGAATCCTTACATGCGCAGGGACTTCGAGAATGGGATCGTCCTTTTGAACGCATCGTTTGAGAGCGGTGGCGGCGGCCCGACGGTCGAGGTGCAGCTCGACGATGTCTATTGGGACATAGCGGCAAGCGACACGACATCCCATGTCTTTATTCCGCAATACGATGGAAGGATACTCCTGTCCGAATGGCCGAGCGTTGTCGAAAACCGCGAACAGATTGTCGAGAGAATCGAACCTGACATCCGTGCCTCTTGGCAGGGAAGGCGTTCGGTTCGGATCGAATATTCTGTTGACCATCAAACAGATGTGG
>QNDP01000166.1 GCA_003645975.1 Candidatus Hydrothermota bacterium
TAGATTTAAGAAAAATTCACAGAATCAATGGGTTACAACATCCTGAAGGTGGGTTACTCCACTACAAGAGACTCTCACAGGACAAACGGTGGTATTTTTACTCCTAACGCCCTCAATATCTTACATCGCTCAACCTTTATCTCCGTCCGAACATAATGCGTCTGTTATCCAACCTTATCTCCCCAAGCTCATCTGTTATTACGCATCTGGGCGCAAATTTGTCGAGTTTAGATCGGAAAGTTGGAGAAAAGAACACGATTAACCCCTCAAGATTAATGAACTCATGGATTTGTGTGCAATTATCGGGGCTCAAAGTTTGATTTCAATAGATGGACATTCGATTCCCAGTCCCGGCTTTTCGCTCAGATGGATAAAACCGTTTTCATCGACTTCGAGACCGACACATGGATCAGCTTCGAGCAGGAGCGATCCGTCGAGGTCAACATAATCGACAAGCGGCGCAATCTGTGCGGCAGCAGCGATCCCCAGCGAAGATTGCAACATGCAGCCGATCATGATCTTAAGTCCGTGCGCCCGTGCAACATGGATCATACGGAAGGCCTCGAGCAGTCCTCCGGATTTCGGAAGTTTGATATTTATGCCATCAACCGCATCTGCCAATCTGACCACATCCTTCGATGTCATAACGCTCTCGTCAACGAATATTGGCAGAGACGAACGCTCTTTGAGAAATTTCAGTCCATCGATGTCATCGGGCGGCAAAGGCTGTTCAACGAGTTCGATTTTGCCGAGATCGGCGAAAAATTGGATTTTCCTCAACGCTTCTTTTGGCGTCCAAGCGGCATTGGCGTCTATTCTCAGCGGTCTATCCGTGCGTTTCGCCAGTTCTTTGACGATTTCTAAATCTTTGTCAGTTCCCAGTTTGACCTTGTAAACCTGAAAATTGGGATGCTCTTCGAGGTCGGCGACCATCTCGTCCAGACTGCCTATGCCGATCGTGTAGGAGGTCGGAACCGGTTGTCTCGGGATGCCGAGCATTCGCCAAACCGGTTGTCCTATTCGTTTTCCAAGGATGTCGAACATAGCGTCCATTATTCCGTCTTTGGCCGAAAAATTTCGTCCGGCGAGTCTATGAAGCTCCTTTTCGACATTGTGAAGCTCGAAGGACGAGAAATTCTTGAGAACATTTTGGGCTGATTTCAGGAACCCCACGACGGCGTCAAGCGTATCACCGTAGAATGGATAAGGGACAGCCTCTCCCAGTCCCCAAAGTCCATCCTCTTCGAGGCCGACCAGCACAGTGGTCTTCTCATAAGTGGTCTCCCTCGATATGCGAAAGGGACGTTTAGGTCGGAGTTTTAGATACCAAAACCGTAGGTTCATGGATCTTCTTTTTCATGTTTTTCGGCGAGTTTTGCACCCTCCCTCATGGCCATCAAATCAAGTTCGACGAAACCCGGTTTAACTCGTTCTCTTATGGCTTCTTCAAGCGATTTGAGAGAAACAATCCCTGTCAGTTTGCTGATGAAGCCAAGAGCGATCATGTTGGCGACTATCGGATTGCCGAACTTTTCGATTGCAATATGTGTAAACGGGACAGGATAGATATGGTTGCCCTTGAGTTTTGGAGGATTGTGGATGGTGAAAGAGTCATAGAGCACTATCGCATTTCCCCGAATTGTAGGCGCATATTTCTTTGCGGCCTCGCGACTTAGGAGCAACACGATGTTTGGCGAAATGACTTTGGGGTAAGCTATCGGCCTTGTGGAGATTATCACATCGGAACGGCTGGAGCCGAGACGGGCTTCAGGACCATAACTCGCAGATTGCACGACTCTTTTATCGTCCTTCATCGCTGCGTAGGCGAGCACCAAGCCGGCCAACAAAAGGCCTTGCCCTCCTCGTCCAGACAGCAACACCTCAATGCGTTCATTTTGCAGATGCATTTATTTTCTCCTCCCTCCATCTATTTAAAACTTTGACAAGACCTTCACGATCGCTTTCGTAGAGGACACCGAGCACGAAGTCCCCCTCGTGTTTCGGTTTTCTTCCCTTCATGTAAGTGTGTTCCTTGAGCCACTGGAGCATCTTGTAGGGGTCTTCGACGATGTTGAACCTTCCATAATAAGTCGGGCATTGGCTGAGCACTTCGACCAGCGAGAACCCCTCTTTCTGGATAGCTTTTGCGATGATCTTGGTGAAGATAGGCATGTATGCTTGGTGTGTTGAGAGGCGTGCGACGAAGTTTGCGCCTGCCCCTTCTGCGAGTTTACAGATGTCAAACGGAGGTTCTGGATTTCCGTAAGGCGCCGTCGTTGCGCGCCGTCCTGTAGGCGTGGTCGGAGCAACTTGGCCTCCTGTCATGCCATAGATCCCGTTGTTTATCACAACAGCCGTCACATCGAGGTTGCGCCTTGCAGCGTGGATGAAATGGTTTCCGCCTATGGCAACCGAATCGCCGTCTCCCATAACGACTATCACATGCAGTTCTGGATTGGCCAGCTTTATGCCTGTTGCGAAGGCCAATGCGCGACCGTGTGTGGTGTGGAGCGTGTTGAAATCGGCATAGCCAGGCATTCTACCAGTGCATCCGATGCCTGAGACCATGACGATTTTGTCCTTTGGGATGCCAAGTTGGTGGACAGCACGGACAATTCCCTGAAAGACGATTCCTATGCCACATCCCGGACACCAAACGAATCTGGGCACATAGGAACGGACATAGTTCCGTGCGATATTTAGTTTGGTAACCTCTTCGTCGGAAAGCGGTTTATCGCCTTTTTCGACAACAGTTATTGCGAAGTCAGGGCAGAGGCGGTCGCAGATATGACATCCTATGCAGTCTTCCTCGCGGGCTACAACGGCGAGACCGTCTTCGCGCTGATCGAACACATTTTTAGGACAGGCTTTTATGCAAATTCCACAAGCTTTGCATCGCTCTTCATCTACAACGACTCTGAATTTTCCTTGTCTTGGATTCAAAGATATAACCTCCTTTGGAAGTCGAAGGGGTTGTGTAAGATAAAGCTCCTAAATCCCTGCGTCAAATTAACGGTGGGATATTGGCAATTTTGTTCGTGATAGAAATTTTATTCGATCCAAAAACTTTTAGAATTCCTCCATAGAATCAGGAATTTGTAAAAACCACATAGCTTTCCTTTTGCCCTCAACCGCTTAACCTCTTTATCTCTCTTGCCAAGCCGGGGTCGGTTATCAGAACGATGCCCACAGGCTTCGGACGGCCTAATGCGTCGCCAAGTTCCCGCATCGTCCATCGCTCTATCACATCGATCCTGAAATCGTGCGCAACCTTTCGCCAATCGTTTTTGACCCGCTCCGACAGGTCTTCGGCAAGGATTAGGAGTTTGCCCCTTTTAAGCCAGCGTCTTGCGGCCGTTCTGCCGATAGCAACGGCGTTAGCCCGTCTCGCAATCCCGATCAGCGATAACGCTCTGTCATTCATAAAGTTTCATCTTCGCGATTTTGTCCTCGAATTTTAAAGTTAATTTCGAGAAAAGGTATCCGATACCTGCTCCAACGATGACATCCGACGGCCAGTGTCGGTTCAGATAAACGCGGGAGATGCCGACTCCGACCGCCCAGATGTATAACGGAATCCTGAGCTTAGGCCGTTTTTCGGAGAGATAGCATGCTATGAAGAACGCACCGGCTGTATGTCCCGAAGGGAACGATGAGTTAAACCTGTCATCTTGACCGTCCGGCCGCCTTCGGTTGGTCAGGTATTTGATAGCGAATACAGTGGCGCCGGTCGCAGCCCCTCCGACCATGAGCGCTTTGCTCTCTGCATGTGCCTGCTCGCCGCCGAGAGCCGAATGAAGGCACGGGATGGCGACCAATGCAGGCTTGCTGGCCGATGCGGAAAGCGATTCAAAAATAAGGTCGCCTGCGGGCGACTTAAGTGACTGGATGCCATCAAGTATCGCTCGGTCAGGATTGAAGGTCAGAATGGCGAACAGCAGGAGGCTCAACATCGCTCAAAATTCGGTCTTTCCCGTGAATTTGAACTTTTTGACCTTGATCGCCGGCATAAGTGTCCCATAAGGAAACCGGATGTGATACCATCCAACCGTTCCGACCACCTCACGCTCACGCGATATGCCCTCGACTTCGCCCAATGCCTCGAACATCGACTGCGTAAATCTCAGATTTTTAACGCCTTTCACTATCTTGCCATTTTCGATCAGGAATGTCCCACCGCGGGTCATCCCGGTCAATGTAAAAGATTTTGGGTCAACGACATTGACATAGTGCAGCAGCGTAACAAGGATCCCCTTTTCGGTCGA
>QNDP01000167.1 GCA_003645975.1 Candidatus Hydrothermota bacterium
ATATGAACATGACTTTACCATGCTGTTCAAGAATTTGTCCTATGTTTACAAGAGTTTTTACAACACCCTCAAAGCCTGTGATTACTTTGGTTATTTGCTCTTCGGAAAGCAAGCCATCAAAATTTCCAAATTTTAAAAGAACATAATCTACCACGTGCAGAATAAATTGAGAAGATGATGCCGAACGGCAATCTATAGCAATAGCAAAATGCCCCTTTTGTCTGAGACGATCGACACAGGCAAGAACAACCGAACTTTTCCCCCATCCGGAATTAGCCTCAAACAGAAGTCCCCTAGATGAAGTTTTCTTCTCTATTACTGCTTCTGTATATGCATCCACTTCATTTAAAACATCTTGCCTACCAACAAAATGTTCTGGCGAAGCAGGAAATTGGTATTCAAAGCATGTGGAACTCCCTTTGACCTCCACAATTTGCTCTGTTTCTTTTTGGACCCCTGATGACTGTAATATAATGGGATTTTCAATGGTGATTATTTCAAAGTCACCAACTTCGGGATAAAGCTGTATTAAGTAGTCCAGAGTTGTTCTTTCTGACATAGGTGTTCCTTTCGCATCAAGGATTGCGATTTTGTTGGGTATCCCTCCCCCACGAGGGATAATATATTGAACCCAAAACATCCCTTTATCTGTATAAAGCAAGCACCAATCTCCGGTAAACCAATACTCGATGGAATATTTTTAGCGATAGTTTCTGGATGTACAATGAATTGAGACTTACAAAGAAGGTCAATCACATCATCTTCTTCTAGAATTCGAAATGTGATTTCTGAATGATTCCTAACATTGTCGTTATAGAACCCCTTGGCATGGGAATTAAGACCAGGAATCGCTATAAATAATCCATGGCTTTTATTGTCTTTTAGCCATCGCGTCATATATTTTCCGAAAAAGGCTTGCAACTTAGGTGAATCAATGTTAGTTTCAGAATATTTACACTCAGCATACAAGGGAATACCTGTAGCAATTGATCTTCCTTCTATGTCAATCTCCATTCCTGCATAGTTGGTATTGGGGATGCGGTCGATTTCATAACCTAACTGTTGTAGGACCTCCGCCATCAACTCTTCAAACAGCTTCCCCCTCTTCTGAGCTTGGGCCTGTGGAGAATCCCCACTGGCTAATATTTTTAATTTTCCCATACGTATTGCCTCCTTATTGCCATCTTCATCTTGAATACAATTTTACTTAACAGGCGAATATATGAGTTTTTGTTTGCTAAAAATTCTTTGTGTTCGTATGAGTATGAATAACATATAGCAGAGAAATACCGGATTACAACACTATTTAAATTTCTTTTTCTGTAAAAACAAGTATAAGCACATGAGTTGATTCTTTGAATCTCAACGGGAGAGTTGTCACCCACCTCTCACCCTCCCCTTCCGCCTCATCCCCTTAAGCTCCATCAGCGCATCGCGATAGACGGCGGCTTTCTCGAATTCTAAAAGCGATGCGGCGATCTGCATCCGGCGCTCAAGTTCCTCGATAAGCTCAAATTTGCCCATAGCACGCTTCAACTGCTCAATTTCCAGCTTAACCTGCCGGATGTCCTCGCGCTCAAGTATCCGTTCGTCGGCCACTCTCGTCGTCAACTTTATCTCCTGCACGGATTTGCGGATAGTTTTCGGCACGATGCCGTGCTTTTTGTTGTATTCCATCTGGATTCTGCGGCGGCGCTCGGTTTCCTCGATGGCTTTGCGCATGGCAGGCGTGATTTCGTCCGCAAACATCAACACTTCGCCTGCTGCATTTCGGGCAGCACGGCCAGCAACCTGAATCAACGATGTCTCGGAGCGCAGGAAACCGGTCTTATCGGCATCGGTGATGATAACGAGCGAGACTTCGGGCAGGTCGAGGCCCTCGCGCAGAAGGTTCACGCCGACAAGCACATCAAATTCGCCCAGCCTGAGTCCCCGCAAAATCTCCACCCGTTCGATGGCGTCGATCTCCGAATGGAGGTATCGCACGCGGAAACCGACCTGAGACAGGTAATCCGCAAGCTCCTCCGCTGTGCGTTTGGTCAGTGTTGTGATGAGCACGCGCTCGTTGCGGTCAACCCGTTTGCGTATCTCGTTGATCATCACATCTATCTGGTTCTCAGTGGGTTTAACCGTGATTTTGGGGTCAACAAGTCCCGTCGGACGGATGATCTGCTCGACCACCAGCCCGCCGGATTTCTCAAGCTCGTAAGGCCCTGGCGTTGCGGATACGAAAATGACTTGATTCCAGAGTTCCTCAAGCTCCTCGAACTTGAGCGGTCGGTTGTCCAGTGCGCTCGGCAATCTGAACCCATATTCCACAAGTGTGAGTTTCCGCGAGCGGTCGCCGTGATACATGCCTCGAAGCTGAGGAATCGTTACATGCGACTCATCGATGATCATCAGGAAATCTTTGGGGAAGTAGTCGATAAGGCAGGCCGGTCGTGTGCCGGGCGGCCGACCTGAAAGATGCCTCGAATAGTTCTCAATGCCCTTGCAATAGCCGATTTCGCGCAACATCTGGAGGTCGAACCTCGTGCGTTGCTCAAGCCTCTGCGCCTCAAGAAGCTTGCCCTGTGCCCTGAGTTCGCGAAGCCGCTCCTCAAGCTCCTCCTCGATCGACCGGATGGCGGCCTCAAGTTTTGGCCTCGTTGTAACCCAATGTCCCGCAGGATAGATCGCCACACGCTGTTTGACTTCAAGCGTCTTGCCTGTAACAGGATGGATCACACGGATCGAATCCACAAAATCGCCGAAAAATTCGATCCTCACGATGTGTTCCTCGTAGGCCGGGACAATATCGACGACATCGCCGCGCACGCGGAAAGTCCCGCGCTTGAGTTCTATGTCGTTGCGCGTGTATTGAATATCGACAAGCCGATGGATCAGCTCGTCCCTCGACATCTCCTGACCGACCTCGACGAGGATGAACAGCTTTTTGACATCCGCCGGATCTCCGAGTCCGTAAATTGCTGATACCGAAGCGACTATGATGACATCATCCCGTTCCATAAGCGCTGTGGTGGCGCGCAGCCTGAGCCGCTCGATGTCCTCGTTGATGTCCGCATCCTTTTCGATGTAGGTATCTGTCTCAGGGATATAGGCTTCCGGCTGATAGTAGTCGTAATACGAGATGAAAAATTCGACGGCGTTTTCAGGGAAAAACGATTTCAATTCGCCATACAACTGAGCCGCAAGGGTTTTGTTGTGCGAAATGACCAGAGTCGGTTTGCCGATCTGTGCGATGACATTGGCCATTGTGAAGGTGTTGTGGACGAAAATCCCGCCAAGTCCTGCGGCAAATGTCTCATCTTCCTCAACCTCAAAGTCATACACGAATTTAAACGGCGAGGTTACCTTCCGAACCGATTTGACGATGTCGAAGGCAACGGGCAGGGATGACAAACTCCCCTCGCCCTTTGGGAGAGGGGTTGGGGGTGAGGGCGAAATCTCCTGTTTTTCCTTTAGGACATGCTTCTCGTCAGCAGGATCGGCAGGTGAAACCTCCAGACCGACCGGAGCCCTTTGAGGAAATAACTCGCCTGTGAACGCAGGCTCCTTTGTTTGATGTGGTTTTGCGAATCCAAAAACCGATTTGAACCTATGAACCGAATCTTTTTCAACGATTTTGATGACAGATTTGAGCCTTTTGTCGGTCCGCACGATTCGGCCTCTCGGCCTCGACCATGTGATTTCGGAATCGATACCGAACATTTTGAGCGCCAACATGATGTCGGACGCCAACTGTGGCGATCTCACGGTGAGCTGAACCGAATCGTCGCCAATCTGTCCGATCGTTTCGAAAATCGACTTCAGGAGTTCCCGCAGATGGCGGTCTGACAGCGACGGCCAGAAATCGGGCAGGTGCTTGTCCCCGAAGCGGTTGCCCATAAGCGTTCCAAGCAGTTTCGACCATGCAACGCTTGAGATCCTTGCAAGGTTTTGGCGCTTTTGAACATGCAGTCCGAACTTCTTGGCTTCACGGGCGATCGATTCCGCAACATGTTCAGGATCCGCCGATTTTGAGATCTCAAAATTGATCCCCTTTCCAGCGACCCGTCCGACGGCGATGTAAAACCCGAAAAACCGTATCAGATCGTCGGTTATGTGCAATTTCAACGGAATCGACGCTTTCGACGAACCTATCGCAACCTTATCCCAAGGAATGGATTCCGCCCGTTCGACCTCAAAAATGTCCTCAAACCTGCTGATTTCGAGTATCTTCAACAACTGCCGCAGTGCTTTGACCTTGACCCGCCGCCGATTG
>QNDP01000168.1 GCA_003645975.1 Candidatus Hydrothermota bacterium
CCTCACTCATAGCGCCTCCTTTGTGCATTGATTATAAGGTTTACCTCCATAGCCGCTCATTGTAGGGGTTTGAATTTTAAGGCATTTCAGCCAAAATTGGCGATATTGACCCAACCCCTCTTTGGAAGAAAGGGGAGCCAAAGTCCTTCCCTCTCTGGGAGAAGGTTAGGATAGGGATAACCCCCTCAATTGTCAGCGGTCGCATATCCTCATCAGCAAAATCAAATTTTCACACAAAGTCCCTCATCACACACAAGATTATCAGCAGCCGGATAAGACATTGACAATTTTAAATTTTTGACTCCTCTGTCCCGATCCGTTCTCTTCATGTTTCTCTCTTGCAAAAAGGAGGGGTTTTATGCAAGGGGTTATATTGTCGGCGCTGTTAACGATAACATCATCTTATGCAACGACTTACTGTGTTGCAACATGGTGCGGCGATGCCAATCCGGGAACATTTGATTTGGATCTGTCGGATTTGGGAGACGGAGTCTATTTCATCGTGTTAGAGACCGAAAAAAGAACTGAAATGATAAAAATCTCCATCTTTTTGACAGAGGTTCTCGAGAGCTCCAAGAGGTTCGGATTTACAAAATCAGGCCATTTTCAGAGAGACCGGTGCCTGTTCAGCGATAGATTCGCATTTTTTCGCAACCTTTTCGGCCAATTCGAGATAGACCTTAGCGGCTTCCGAATTAGGTTTTGAGAAAACTATGGGCATCCCGATGTCTCCGGATTTGACCAAGTCAGGATCGAGAGGTATCTGTGCGAGAAGTTCGACATTCATGACCTGTTCGATTTTCTTACCGCCGCCTTCGCCGAAGATCCTCGTTATTTCACCGCATTTCGGACATCTGAAATAGCTCATGTTTTCGACGACGCCGATGACCGGTATCTCCATCTTTTTGAACATGTTGATGGCCTTTTTGACATCCGAGATAGAGACGTCCTGCGGCGTTGTGACAGCGATGCCGCCCCTGAGTTTCATCAACTGGGCGGCGCTGATCTGCGGATCGCCGGTTCCCGGCGGAAAATCGACTATCAGGAAGTCGAGTTCACCCCAATTGACATCGAAGTAGAACTGTTCATAGGCCTTGTGGACAAGGGGGCCTCTCCAGATCACAGGTGTGTCCTCTTCTATGAGCAAACCGATCGAAAGGACTTTGATTCCAAATCTTTCCACAGGAATGATTTTGCCCTTCTCTGCGTAAGGCACCATGCCTTCAAGTCCGAGCATCTTGGGTATTGACGGTCCGTAAATATCGCCATCAAGTAATCCGACCTTAAAGTTTTTGGCTGCAAGTGCTACGGCGAGATTGGCAGCGACCGTCGATTTGCCGACGCCGCCCTTTCCGCTCGTTACGGCTATGATGTGTTTGATGTCGGGATGTTTGCGTAGTTTGGGCGAAACCGGCTGCTGAGGTTGTTCCACTATTTCAACTTCCACGACCCCTTCAAGCGCACCGACAGCCTGAGCCGCTTTCCTTTTCAGTTCCTCCATCTGATCGGCAGGCGCTATCAGCGTGAATTTCACCTTAACGCCTTTATCTGTCTTGCTGATCAACACATTGCGGACTTTTCGGAGGTCCATGACCTCTTTCAAAGCAGCATACACATCTTCGAGTTTGACCATTACTTAACCTCCGATGTTTTTCTGAGATTTGAGGGCGGTGGATTATAGAGGCTATGCCAAAATGTTGCAAAAATTTAGAAATCCAAAAGCTATCTCGTTTTTGCGGATTCCCGTCGGATGTTCACTCGGGGCTAAAAGCGATCAGCACTTAAGCCCGCCTTTTTCAGAAGTCGTTTGTATTCAGGAAGATTGACCACAACTCTGTTCAACTCCATGTCGTTCAGTTGGCCATACTTCCCGATCACAAAGTCCACCACTTTTCGGACATCGTCCGGAAGCTGAGGTGTTACATCCTTGACAAGACGGAAATAGCCGCGCTTCGGATTGCCCTGTTCATCTGTTTCCACCTGTTTTTCTATCTCGTCGATCGATTCGAGGAACTGCGGAAAGCCTTCGATATAAAAAGCTTCTGGGTAAAGCCGATAGAAGAATTCGGTCAACTTGCGGCCGTATCTTCTTTGGAATTCGACATCTATGAGAAACATGTAGCGGCTGAGTCTAAATGGGTGCTGATCAGGCACTTCTTTCAGAATTTTGAGGATTATTTCTCTTTCGATCTTCATAGCGCCAAAATTTTAAGCCCGTCGTTGAAAATTCATCAACGGAGCCTCGTGGATGAGGAGGCATGGGTTCCGCACAAATTTGACAAGCTTGGGCATTCTTTCCAAAATATACGCCCTTAATTACTTGAATCCCTTGAAATCCTGTGTTCTGCTGAGGTTAACAATGAGAATACTTTATGTCTCACAATTCTTTCCACCTGAAGTCGGTGCCGCTGCCAATCGGGCAAGAAATTTCGTCAAGTTCTGGTCAAAAGAAGGCGCTGAGGTTACGGTTATCGCCGAAATCCCGAACTATCCTTCCGGTCGAATCCCGAACAAGTATTTGCCTCAGCGTGTGTTTCGCGAAAACGCCGACGGCAAAGTCGAGGTCTTAAGAGTTCCGGTTCTGCCTTCTCCAAGTGGTGGAACAATTTTGAGAAAGATCGTCAACAACTTTTCTTTTTACATGAACGGCCGAACCGCCGTCTCCAAACTTTTGAACGGCAAATTTGACATAATCTTTGCCACTGCACCGCCCTTCTTCTCCACACCGCTCGGCTACACGCTTGCAAGGAGATACACCGCTCCGCTTGTCCTCGACATCCGAGACGTGTGGCCGGAACTGTTACTTACACAGGAAGGTTGCAACAAACTCTGCGAGATGCTCGTCAACATATTGGCCAAATTCATGAAGTTGTATTATTGCTATGCCGAACTCATAGTCTCGCCTGTGCCCTACATCCTCCAATATCTGAAAAAATACCCTATATCGTCAACTTACTGGACACCAAACGGCGTCGATTTCCAAGAGATCGACAAAATTAAGCCCGCAAATATCCGCAAAAATCGGTTTACAGCCATCTATGCAGGGATTCTTGGGCGGAATCATGGAACGGGCACATTGCTGAAAGTCATTGAAAAAGTCAGAGATGTGGAGTTTTGGGTGATCGGAGACGGGAAGGATCGGCCGCTCTTTGAGCACTCGAACCTCCCAAATTTGAAGTATCTCGGAATCAAAAGCTGGGAGGAGACCATCAGCTACATCAAAGCTGCAGATGTCGGCATCGTCATGCTGAGGGACAATGTCTGGATGCGTAACGCCTTCCCTGTCAAAGCGATAGACTACCTCGCCGTTGGTAAACCGGTGCTCATCAGCATAAGGAGCGTTTTTGCAGAGCTGTTGAGAGAAAATGAGGCCGGCCTCAGCGCTGAATCCAACGATGTTGAGCAGTTCATCTCCAACCTCAGATTGCTCAAAGACAACGAACTCCTGCGCAAAAGGATGTCCAAAAACGCAAGAAAACTCGCTGAAAAACATTTTGACATGTCGTTCAATGCCTCACAGTTGCTCAAAAAACTCGAAGAAATAGTCGAAAAATCGAAAAGATCTGGAAGGAGGTCTTCATCTTGAGCTCAACACTTTACATCGTGGAACTGAGCGACTTGCATCACGATTGCCTCCAAAGCCTTGTGGAGCTCGCCGTAGTTGCCAGAGGTCAAAGCGGTCGCAATCCTTTTCAAAAAATAGTGGTGATCACGAGAGAGGCATCCTTTAGGAAACTCTCGGCCAATTTCAAAACCTATGCTCAACAGCAATCCGTTGAGTTTCAGATCTTTGCATCAAAAGCGGATTCCAAAACCCCATCCGGAATCGCCGACAAAATCGCTTTTCAAGAGGTTATCAAGAGGCAGATTTGGAAGGAGGCCAAAGAGAGGCTTCGTTTCCGAAGCGGCGATTTCGTCATCTTTGTAACTGCCGAGATGTTCATGTCGCCGTTGCTGTTCAGAATCGCTGCGATGGCAAAGCTTCAGGGCGCGAAAGTTATCCCCGAAGTCCACAATGTTTTCATCTACTTTCCATCGGTTATCAAACCCGAGGATGTCGAGGCCATAAGGAATTTCTACCTAAGCGGATATGAAATTGTGGTCGATAAGTTCGGCAAGATCGGCAAATATGCAGTCCTCATCCGAAAGAAATACCTGAACGATTTCACACGGAGAATCGGAAGGCTGGCCGACGGATTTATCCTTCCGTCGGTCCACATGGAGTTTCCA
>QNDP01000169.1 GCA_003645975.1 Candidatus Hydrothermota bacterium
CTTAAGCATCATAGACTTAAAGATAAACCTACAGGCTTGGTGTTAAAGGAGCACGCTGTTATTTGGGGGGATAGAAAGCTTATAAAAGAAATTGTGAGAGAATATGTTTCAGTCGGAGGGGTCTTACCACGAGATATCGTTTTAGTATCAAGTAAAATGAGAGACATTGAGTTTATCTCAGCAGCAGGTTCTCCAGTTTATCCGAGGCTTTGGGCGATAGATGGGAATCTCGGCGATCCAGACACCTTAGTTTTAGCTGATATGCCAGAAGCCCATGAGTTTGGTATAATAGGTGTTTTTAAAGAAAACGAAAATTTACACTTCGGGGTTAACTCTGAGGCTAAAGAAGACGAAAGAATATCCTTCCATAACATTGTTTCAGCAGTTTCCGAAATATCCGTTAATAATCCTTTGGCTCAAATTTGTGCAGTTGTCCCTACCATAGAGGACGCCCGAAATCTAAAAAACGTTAGAGACGCTTTCCGTAAAAAGACGAGGATATTGGAAGAAGATTTTATTGTTAGTGCTCAGGAAGTAGGAAGAATCTTGGAAGAGCTTAGTAAATCCACGCCGGGTATAATAGATGTTCTTTATGACGTCTTCAGCTACCGGAATTTGGGTAGTGTAAATAGCAGCACAAATGTCAATATTATCCCCATTAAAGTCAAAGAAAGACATTGGAAAATCGAACCCTTCATCAGAGGATCCGAGATTTATTTTCCTTTGGAATTACAAGATAACGGCTCAGGCATTCAGTGGTTCGTTGTCCGAGGACTTCCAAGAGTGGTAGGAGAAGGCTTATCTGGAACTTTTGGGTTAATAAAAGATTTTAAATCCCGAATTATCCCTTCGTTTTCTATTAGAGAAGATGCCTGTTCTTTGTCTTTATCACAATTCTCCAAAGAAAAGCTTTCTCTTTTGCAATTAGTAGATGATTGTAGAAATAGGTTGATCTCACTTAGTCAACTTATCGATGTGATAAGGAAAATTGAAAAGGCGGAAATTAACCTAAACGATAACGGTGGAAACGGGATATTTTACGCACGTCTCAAAATAGATTCGTTCCTCCTTGGTGAAACTATTCTTAAGAATTTCCGTAAGAGGATTTCTCAACTCCATGAAAGAAAAAAGGAAGGTGAAAGGTTAAAAATTTGGGATTCTGTGATCTTTGATATTATAGATGTTCCTCTCTTTTCATCGATTTTAGTAGCAAGGTGTCTTCTCACCGATAGAGGTAACAAGCTTTTCAAATATATAAAAAATTATTATGTGAAGTGTGTCAAGAACGGAAAAAGTAAAAAAAGCCCTTTTGTCGTTTTTCAGCTATCTGGTAAAATGCGGCTCAAAGAAATTTTTGATAAATGCTTGGAGGAACAAGCAGTTCCAATTTACACTCGTCGAATAATCACCTTAAACTCTCAAAAATTTACTCTTATTTATGCTCTAAAAATTAAAGAGGATAACAATTAAAGGTATTTCAAAAAGGGAGTGTAGTGCCATGCAAGCAAATCAACATATTTTGTGGATTATAGTGGTTGGAACGGTGATGTTTTTAATATATTTTGTGAGTTCCATCGTCCGACGCGTCGTGATCTCACCCGACGGAACATGGATAGCTGACTCCAAATTACTTGGAGCGACGCTGCTTATTATAGGGATAAGTTCTTGTGCAGCTTCTTTTACAGTTAGGCATATTTTTATAAAACCGGAAATTGCCGTCTCTTTATCGACCGAACAAGGGGACAAAAAAACAGTATCCCAACCGAATTCATCCATTCCAAAAGGAAAAACCACACCTCCAGCAGAGACAACGAACTTATCCGACTCGGCAACACAATCTCAAAGTAGAGAAGTGGGAAAAAGCGGCATAAGCAGTTCCCCTCAGAAATCTGATACTTTATCAACAGAGCAAAAATACGAAGGGGAAGGATTACTTAGAAAGATCACAAACACGGACAAAATCGGGGCAAAAGCGGTTCTGTCATTTCTTTATGGTCTTCACTTAGGACTTGCATTAATAGGAACTTCTTTTTTGGTGGCCTCGCTTTCCTTATGTTGTTATTACTTTCTTTTTGAAAGAAAAAAAGAAAAGAGTGGGAGGTGATGTTATGCTCAGGGATAGTGGATGGTCTCTATTTCTTTTGATCTTAGCATTAGTAATTGTAATCGTGAGATTTTCCTCGCGGAAAATGTTTCCAGAAACTCAAAGTAGCATGATCGTCTTTTTGGGACCCGGATATGTCTATCATGATACAACTGATCAAGAGAAAGTCGATTCGATTGTAATTAAAGTAGTTAATCTTTTTCTCAATCAATGGGGGAAAGACAGCGTATGGATAGCAATAATTACACCTGCATTCACCGGTAGTGAAATAGGCGGGTTGGCCACTGTTGAATCCACCATCGTTGTGGGTTCTCGATGGAACAAAAGGATGAGAGGACCTATAAGAGAAGTTGTCAGCAGCTTTTGTGCCGAATGTGAAACACGAAAGCGTGGATGGATAAGGGAAGCTATGATCACACAGAAGTTGGAATCATTATTAAATTCTGATACCATACTCTTTACTTTCTTTGTGGGAGAAGGGAGTCTGGGCACTATATCTAACATAAGTCGAGCATTTAAACAGATTGCCGGAAGAGTTGAGTACGCTAAATTTATATTTGTAGTCCCTGAAACCCCGACTTATAGTGACATTGCACGGTTCATGGATAAATTTGGCGATTTAGATGCTAAATTAATTGTTTTTCGTGATACTTCATCCTCGAACTTTTTCGAAGGAAAAACCTTATCAAGTGCTTTCTCAAATAAGAAAAATTATTTAAACATGTTAGATAAATCTCTTTATGAATTGGACGCTATGGAAATGCTGTCTCCGCCAACAATCGAGGATAGTGGTGTTATAGTTTTATTTTTTGACATGACCAAAATTTACGAAGAGGTATTCGCAAGAGGCTCAGGAGTTAAGGGTATCTTAGACATTGTAACTTCTCGATACGTGTTTGAACCTGACCCATCCGAATCTTTATCTCTGATAATCGGGGGATTTGGGTTTGATGCTGATACGGTTTTATCTGATGTTAAAACCATAGCATCCTTGAAAGAAGACACAAATTGGACATTCGACCTTGCAAAGTTAAGATCAAGAAAGTTCTTCAAAGATTCAACGAGGTTTTCGTCGGTTTTTAGAAAATTGAACAGCATGGATTGGAAAAATTATAAAAAAATTCACATCTGGTTCATCACGGATGGCTTCATGGAAGGTGATACTATAACTTCGGTTGTCAAAGCAGCTAAAGACTTTGCAGGAAAAGTCAAAGATAAAGATGTGGCAATATTTTTCCTTTTGCCAAATTTTATTAATAAGGAAACGATGGAACAACGGAGAGCAAGTGCAATAGATTTATTGAACACATTGGCAGATTCATTATCCCAACAGGTTAAGGTTCAAGTTGTTGATTTTCGAGCAAAATAAACGCTGAAACACTGATCTCACGCTCTCATCGACACTCTCTTTGTTTCCTGCTGTAAAATTATGTTACTTTTGCAGGTGGATACATCATGCTCAGAGACAAGATTGTTCCGTATGCGCTTGTGTCGATAGCGGTGATTTCGATAGTTAGCGTTGCACTCGTTCAACCGGTCATAAACGATATTGAACGCGAGGTTCAGTTGACCTCTCGGGTTATCGCTAAGCTTTTCTCCGTCATATTGATCCCGGCTATTGAGGAAGAACAAGTCAGTGAGCTCGTCAGAGGAGTTGTCGAGGATGTCCATTTCCCCATAATCGTCGTCGATGTTAATGGGACGCCAAGAGCGTGGAAAGGCGTCGGCGTTGACCCGAAACTTTTCACTCCCGAACAACTTGATCGCCCGGATCTGCTCCAAAATGATCCAAATTTCCAAAAATTGATGAAGGCCGTCGAGTCGCTCGGCCGCCAGCATCCGCCTATCCCTATGGAACTTAACGGGCAGGTGGTTGGAAAAATCTATTATGGGAACCCTGCCGTCGTCAGGTATCTGAGGTTGATCCCCGTGATATTGACTCTGATTGGATTGTTGACCTTTGGAGGGCTCGTCTGGGCGGCCAAGTCAGTCCAAAAATATCAGATGGAAGCACTTTGGAGCATGTTCGCAAAAGGGCTTGCCCATCAAATGGGCGTGCCGGTCTCGTCGCTTCTCGGCTGGTTTGAACTCCTGAAATCACAATCGGTTGACCCCGAAATAATTGC
>QNDP01000170.1 GCA_003645975.1 Candidatus Hydrothermota bacterium
AGGATATGAACCCTTTTTCGTCGATGTATTTGACCATGAATCCGATTTCGTCGATGTGTCCGGCGAGCATCACGCGGGGTTTACCTTTGGGGTTCACGACGGCTATCGTGTTGCCATGCACATCGCGTTTCACCTCATCGGCGAACGACTCGGCTTCTGCCTTCCATCGATTTGCTGCGTCGGCCTCAAAGCCGGACGGACTCATCTGGCCGAGCAGCTCTTCCAAAAATTTCAAGCTGGTCTCACGCATATTGACCTCCTAAGTTTTTGTTTTCCAATTTGATTTTTAATTTGCCCGGAAATTCAATGACAAACTTGGCGCCACCAAACTCCTTCGAGTCCTCGACCCAAATTTTTCCGTAATGGACTTCCACGATCCTTTTGACGAGAGCGAGACCGAGCCCAAACCCTTTCCGTTTGGTCATCTTCGTGCCCCGTTTAAACTTGTCGAAGATCTGCTCCCTCTCCTCTTCGGGCACACCGGAGCCGTCATCGTGGACTTCGATTCTGACGCGTCCATCGTTCTGGAAAGCCGAAATTTTCGCTGTGCTGCGCCCATATTTCAGTGCGTTGTCGAGTAGATTTTCGACGGCCACCTTCAGCATGTCTTTATTGCCCAAGATGTTAATCGGCTCATCCGAAAGGTCAACGATCACCTTTTTGTTCGGATAGTTAGGGCGGATGTTCTCGACAGCGGACTTTATCACCTCACAGAGATCGACTTGGGTGAACGAGCTTCGGGTCTCCTTCGTGTCAAGTCGGGACAACATGACGAACTTCTCAATCATCTGCTGGAGGTCTTCGGCGGATTTGACGATGAATTCGAGGTAGCTGTCCGCTTGCTGCGGTGTTTTCCTTGCAAGCTTTGCATACTCACGGACGAGCATCAGCGGAGTAGCAAACTGGTGTGTGAGTCCGTGAAGTGCGAACTCCCTTGCCTCGATAAGTTCTCTCAGCCGTGTAACATCGTAGAGGATGACAGCGAGGCCGCCGCGCCCAGCGAAACTGCGTATGGCCGAAGCCGCAACTGCATAGATTTCGTTTGACTCCTTGTTCACAAGTTCGCCGGTTACATGCTTGAGGCCTTTGAAGAGCACTTTGCGCAAGTCTATGTCGGTCTGAATGTTGAGTGTGCCCTCAAACACCTCAAAGATGCTTTTTCCGAGCGACTGCTCCTTCGAGATGCCGAAAATGTCGCAGAAGTTCTTGTTACAAAATTGGATGCGCCCGATAGAGTCGGTTACTGCGATGCCGCCGTCCATAGCGTCCAAAAGCATCGTGAATATCTCGTTTTCCGCACGGATCTTCTGTTGCAGGAACATCAGATTGGAGATCGACTGCTCAAGTCCCTTAAAGAAGAATTCGCCCTTTCGTTCCCTTTCGCTCAACACCCTGAGCAACATCGGGATGATCTCCGTCTCCAGATAGGTCAATTTTTCTGTGTTCGGCGGGGGCATCACGGCGATCCAGAACCCGTCGAATTGACGGATGAACCACTTGCGATCTCCGTCCTTTGCAATCTTTTGAGGCACAGGCTGTTCGCCTATGCGCACATCTTCCGCTTCGAGGGCGATTTTGAGGTTCAATTCCAGAAGATGCCTGTCTCTGGCAAGTTGTGAGAGGAAGAGCAAAGGCTCCTTGCTCACTTCGCCTACCATTCGGCTGACCATTCCTGAGAGTTCCTGAAGTCTGACGATCAAGCTGACTGCGAAGGCGGTCATCAGGGTGAAAACCGGTGCGGCTATCGGGAAGAACACACGCCACCTCATGAAAGCAAAGATCGATGTCCCGAAGAATGCCGCTTCCATCATCAGAAACAAGTAAAACGCTGCGGTGTAACCCTCGAATTCGGCGATAAAGCCGAGCAAGAGCAGGGAGACGAGGGTGATAAGGAGCAACTTCCAGCGTTCCAATGGCTTTACCACTTTGTTTCTCAGGAGAGTCGCTGAGGCTTGTGCAAGGATTTCCACACCTGACATCGGATTCTGGGCTTCCGTAAACGGTGTGATGTATTGGTCGCGCAGCCCTACCGCAGTTATCCCGACGAAGACGAGTTTGTTTTTGAAGATTTTCGGGTCTATGCGCCCCTCTGCCAGATCGACGAACGAGACCGACGGAAACGATTCACTGCCGCCGATGTAGTTGATGTAAAAAGTGCCATCCGGCAGGAGCGGCACGGTGGCGACATCGCCTATTTTGACAGTTTGTCTATCAAGGTCAACGGCTTCTATGGGCAGATCGTTTTCGACACGGACAACTTCGATCGGGTAAGCCCAAAGTATCTGCTCCTCAGAACATTCTTGAAAGCTATACATCCTCCGAATGACGCCGTCCATAGACGGAGCCACGATGACATGGGCAAGACCGGACGCCCTGGCCAAAAGCGGCAGGATGGGATACACGGGCTTCCTTTGGAATCCGACGGCGAGCACAACTTTTTTGTGTCTCATCAAAGCGTCAACCAACACGCTGTCGTCAAATGAGTTGGTGGGCTCCGCAAAAAGCAGGTCAAGGGCAAGGAGATTTTCGCCTCTGATCTGGCTGATCCCGGCGGCGAGTTTCCTTCTTGGCCAGGGCCAATGTCCGTATCGCTGTAAGGAATAATCGTCAATTTTGACGATTACTATCGATGTGTCTCGGCTACGGCCGCGCAGCCTCAAAAGACTGTCATAAAAGAGGTCATTGAATTCCTTGATAACCCAATAATTTGCTGTCAAAAGGTAAACAAGCAGTGGGACTAAGGCTACGATCAGGCTCTTTAGGATTAACTCTTTGATTCTGTCAGGACTGTGGGACATAAAGCACTCTTCTCTTTATGACCGTTTTGTTGCCAGCGGCGTCGATCGCTTCGATGGTAATAGAGTTCATGCCTTCTCTCAGCTTGTAGATCGTTGAAAATTCACCAGATTCGGAGACATCGACCTCAACACCGTTGACCTTTATCTGAACATCCGGCTCGGTTGAGCCTCTCACCAGAAGTTCAGGGCTCTGGGTAACTGCGCCATCGATTGCCAGAAGCCCGGTCAAAGTTACAGCCGGCGGCGTTATGTCGCGCGTTACAGCAAGGAATTGAGAGTTTATGTTCCCTGCAAGGTCAACCGCCTGTATCCCGATGGCGTTGGGTCCCTCGTTCAAATATACGACCTTGTGGAACTTACCTCCTCCGAGGTCTTCGGCAGGCTCACCTTCAATGACAACGGCAGCGTTGCTTTCCGTGAGAACAACGACATCGACGGAGTCCTTGTTTGTTACCAGTCCGCGCTCAGGCGATAGGATTTCGAGGCGCGGCGGCACGACATCGAGGATCACCGTTTTTTCCACTACGGTTGTGTTGCCTGCTGAATCGGTAACTTCGACTTTTACAGTGTTCTCGCCGAGACTGAGTTTAACAGCATGTTCGATCTTGCCGTTTCGTGAGACGAACGCCTGCTCTCCATTGACCACCGCTTTTGCGCCCGGTTCGGTGTAGGCTATGACCTTGAGGGTCGGCATCTTTGTGATGAGGGATTCAGGCGGATAGCTTACCACCAGCATCGGCGGTTGTAGGTCAACATTGACGATCCTCCGCGATATGGTCGAGTTTCCTGCAAGGTCGCGCGATTCCACAACGATCAAATTAAGTCCCTCTCTGAGTTCCACACTGTGCTGGAAGTTGCCTGTGGCGTCCAAATCGACCTTGACACCGTTGACAAACACAGTGGCGTTCGGTTCGGTGTTCCCTTTGATGACGACGGAGGTCTTGTTCGTTATCAGGAAGGATGGCGGAAAGTCGATCTTTAAAACCGGTGGCACATGGTCCACTATGGCGGCGTCGAGGCTGATATTCCACTTATCCCAAGCTTCGAGTTTGAGAGGTGTTGGGGTCGCCAGCGTCGGAGCAAACGATTGACCTCCCTTGAGCGAAAACCTTCTATCTCCGACCATCACTTCCACTTCGCCTTCAAAGACTTTCACCAAGTTCTTTTCGCCCACATTATAAACCGTGAATTTTGTGTGTCTGGAGACGACATTGAGCTGTCCAGCTCTGATCTGGATCGACGAGTTGGCCAATTTGCTGCTGCTCAGATAGACGGCTCCCTCGACGAGTTCGATTTTCGACTGGATTCTCTTGTTGACCTTGTAGAGCTCACCGATTTTGAATTCGGCAGGGCCGCGAACACGGACGAGTATGCCATTGGGCAATGTGAGTTCTATCCACGATGAAGAATC
>QNDP01000171.1 GCA_003645975.1 Candidatus Hydrothermota bacterium
GTCATGGGACCGCGGAGAGCGGCTTCCCTTGTTACATCGATGTCTGAATGTTCGTAAATTGATGGGTCTGGGATCAAAGTGAAGTCCTTAAAGGCAAATGTCTGCGTGAAATCGAGCTTGCTCTGAAAATTGGGTTCTGGTGGATCTCCGTCGAATGGGACATCCACTATATCCGTGTTGCCTGCGGCCAAAGCTATGTCGAGCGTGATCGGAGCGGAACACATGGCGAACAGGAATCCTCCGTTTTTCACATATTCTCGAATGTTATAGGCCACAGCATGTTTGAGCTGCC
Organism: Candidatus Hydrothermota bacterium; assembly: GCA_003645975.1. Lineage (GTDB taxonomy): Bacteria > Hydrothermota > Hydrothermia > B15-G9 > B15-G9 > B15-G9. The sequence continues at coordinate 293 of QNDP01000171.1, forward strand.
AAACTTTGGCAAAGCCCCACTTCCGTGCAGTAGCCTGATCCATCTGAACCTGCAATTTATACCACTCAGCCTCACGGTAGGCTCTGTAAAACTTGCCGAATTGACCTGTGAAATCCTCGTGGTGGACATGAAGCCAATCGTATTCCGCCAGTTTGCCTTCGAGTATTTCATCGTCATAAATTCGGTCATAGGGAATCTCGGCGTATTCAAGCGCAAGTGTTACGGCGTCGTCCCATGGTTCGGCGTAAGGCGGAATGTAAACCGCAATTTTCGGCGCTTTCTCCAGCGGCACAGCGTTCATGTTGGAATTTTCTATCGTGGCGTAAATTGAGGCTACATCCGATGCGCTCAAAATCTCGTAAGTTACACCGCGCTCCTCACAGATTTGGACAATTCTGTCATCGTAATCGAAAAGGAAAGAACCGCCGCGGTAGTTCAGAAGCCATTCGGACTTGATGCCCCACGCAACCGCTTGATAGGCAACACCGTAGGCCTTCAGATGGTCGTTTTGCGCCATGTCCATCGGGATGAGAATCGATTTGGCCGACAGTCCGCTCAACAAAAGGACAAGAATGGAGAGCATTTTTTTCATTTTTGATCACCTCCTGCGTCATCTATACCCCAAGCTTTTGCCAATTCGCGATTTATAAATTCGACCTGTTTGGGTGTCAGCACACCTTTGACAAGTCGCTGGTGAGCAGCTCTTGGAGGATTTTCAACAAATCTTTTTGGATCGAGAACCTTGCACCTCATATACTTGGCATAACCGATAATGCTTTTGTCCCGTGTAACTATGACGAGTCGCTGCCTATCTTTGCTTCTCTCTATCATCCGTTTGATGTAGTCGTCGGCCTTCTCGCCCTTTGTGAACACCACACCGGGTCGAGTGAACCCCTCGACATCGACTTGACCGTCATAGACGATGGTAACTTTGTCCGGGACATAAAGTCCAGCGATCTCCGAAAGGACGCCCCGCGCCCGTTCCATCCCCAATTCCTTGAGGTTGGTCGAAAAGATAACATTATAACCGTCAACGATGTAATGCTTTGCCATGAGGTTTTGAGTATAACACCGGCCTCAATTCCTTTGAAGTGTGTGAACAAAAAGTTTTAGACCGAAATCCGAGCGTTACGCTCCTCTCTGAAATCACCGACTAAAACAGGACTTTATGGACGAAAAACTTGGAATGCCCATTCCAACTTGTTGTAAAACTGGATGATAGCCTATAATTGGCGTCATCTAAGGCGGCTTGCGTTTATTCCTTTCCAAAAATTGGAGGTTCAGTCATGGGCAGAACAGCAGTCCGATAAGTCTCCTCCCGATAGCACCCAGACTTATCATCATTTTTTCCTCAGATGGGAGGTATCGCAAATGCAATTGGCAGTTGAAGTTACGGATTTGGTCAAAGTCTATCGGAAAGAAAAAAGAGAGGCTGGACTCAAAGGCGCTTTGAAGTCGCTTTTTTCACGAAAATATGAGGAGATCCGTGCTTTGGACGGCATAAGCTTTGAAGTCCAACAAGGCGAAATGGTTGGACTTGTCGGGCCAAACGGCGCTGGCAAGACCACAACAATGAAAATTTTATGTGGCGTCCTTTACCCAACATCCGGAACCGTTCGTGTGCTTGGTTTTACGCCAACAGATCGCCATCCGGAATTTTTGAAAAACATATCGCTTTTTATGGGTCAGAGAGGCTTTCTTTCCATAACAATTTGGGATTTGCCTCCCATCGACGGCTACGAGTTTATCCGAAGCATTTATGAGATCGATAGGGCAGAATTTAAGCGAAGGCTCGATTTCTTTGTCGAAATGCTCGGAATCTCCGAACTCATTGATACGCCTCTCCGTAAACTCTCACTCGGTGAAAGGACAAAGGTTGAGCTTGTCGCTGCGTTGATCCATTATCCAAAAGTTGTTCTGCTCGATGAGCCTACGATTGGACTCGACATAGTTTCACAAAAGCGACTGCGCGATTTCCTGAAAGCCTTCAACCATGAATCGGGTGCAACGGTCATCATCACTTCACATTACATGCGCGATGTTGAAGACTTGGGTAAGCGGCTGATAGTGCTCCACAAAGGTCGCATCCTTTACGACGGCGCACGAGAAGAAATTGTGCAGAAACTCTCCAAAACGAAAAGCATCAAAGTGAAAATTGTTCCCAATGGCTCAACTTTCGACTTTTCCAAATTCGGCAAAGTGCTTTACACGGGCGATTCGGAGGTGTTGCTTGAGGTCGAAAACGAAAAAGTCCGCAATACGGCGAAAACTTTGCTCGATTTGGATTTTGTGATTGACATATCGATCGAGGAAACACCGCTTGAGGACATCTTGAGAGAGGTCTTTACCGACGAAACATCCTGAAAGACGATCTCATTCAAAGGCAGATTTCAAAATCCAAAGGACTAATTCGTCGTAAGAGATGCCCATTGCGGCAGCCTCAGCGGGCAGGTCGGAAAGCTCGGTCATTCCGGGTATCGTGTTGACCTCGAGGATGTAAGGTTGCCCATCTTCGGATACCACGGCGTCAACTCGTGAGAATCCACGACATTCCAACGCCCTATGGGCTTCAAGCGAAAATTCCTGAAGTTTTTGATACACATCTTTGGGAAGTTCGGCCGGGATGACGAACTCCGTAAGTCCTTTGGTGTATTTAGCTTCGTAATCGTAAAATTCACGCCCTTTGACCCTTAACTCCAGAACCGGAACCGCAAAAGCTTCCATTCCTGTGCCGAGAATCCCCGTCGTAACTGTTTTGCCTTTGATGAATTTTTCGATAAAAAAGTCCCCGAATTCCTGGCGCTCACGCTTCACGGTCTCAAAGAGTTCCTCTTCTGTGTGGGCGATGACCACGCCGAGGCTCGAACCTTCATCCTTTGGTTTTACGACGAGGGGCAGGCCGAACCGCTCAAGTGCCTCTTTTGCAGCGTCCAACGGGTCGCGGCCATACATTGCCACAACATAAGGCGGTGTCGGAATTCCGACAGCCTGAAACACCCTTTTCGCAGCTATCTTGTTGATACCGAGCGCAGAAGCCAGCACACCCGAACCGGTGTAAGGAATGCCGACGCTTTCAAGAGCGCCTTGAAATGTGCCGTCTTCGCCCGGTTTACCGTGCAGCATATGAGCACGACATCGGGCTGAAGCTCTTTCAGCCTTTCCATGTAATCAGGTTGGGCGTCAAGGAGGACGGCATTAAATCCCTGTCTGACAAGCGAATTATAGACCATCTTCCCGGAGCGAAGCGAAACTTCACGCTCACGAGACCATCCCCCGTAAAGAACGACGATTTTTTTGTCTCGGAAAAATTCCCTCGCCTCTTCGATGGTCATGATGTGCCTCTTGCGATTGAGAATTCACAAATTTTGAATCTGACGCAGTTTGCGCCAGACCTTTTCGGGTGTTATCGGAAGGTCAAAAATTCGGACACCCACTGCATCGAAAATCGCATTCGCAATTGCAGGTGCTGGGCCGTTGATGGCGACTTCGGCCACCGATTTTGCGCCAAAAGGCCCAGTTTCCTCAAAGGAATTGCAAATGATGGTCGTAAGTCTCGGCATGTCAGGAAGGTAGAAGATCTTGTAGTCCCAAAAATCTGGATTGGTCATTCTGCCTTTGGAATCGAAAAGGAATTGCTCTGTGAGGGCGTAACTTATGCCGTTGAGGGTCGCACCTTCGACCTGTCCCTCGACGAGTTTGGGATTGATAGGCTGACCGCAATCGACTGCCGAGACGAAATGCACCACTTTCACCTCGCCTGTTTTCAGATCGACTTCGACCTCCGCAAACTGTGCGATGAACGGGGGCGGCGATTCATCGGCGTAATAAGACGCCGTCGCTTGGATTTGGAACTGATTCTGTTCATAAAGTGAATAAGTTGCTATGCGTTCAAAC
>QNDP01000172.1 GCA_003645975.1 Candidatus Hydrothermota bacterium
GAATCACCTTGAAGGACATGTGTTTTCGGCATTCATCACTCACAAGTCGCTTAAACCACCGCTCCTCGTCCTGCTCGTGTCTGGTGGGCACACAGAACTTATTTGGATGGAAGACTTTCTGAAATACAAGCTGCTCGGTGCTACGCTCGACGATGCCGCTGGCGAGGCGTTCGACAAGGTGGCAAAGCTGCTCGGATTGCCCTATCCCGGTGGACCGCAGATCGATAGGCTGGCCAAACAGGGGGACCCCAACTTCGTGAAATTTCCAAGAGCGCATCCCAAAGGCCTAAATTTCAGCTTCAGCGGCCTGAAAACCGCAGTGCTTTACTACACCCGCAAGCAATCGAAAGACTTTATCGAGCAACATGTTGCGGACATAGCCGCATCGTTTCAGGAGGCGGTCGTCGATTCGCTCCTGTTGAAGGTGAAGGACGCACTTGAACAGGTGCAGACCGAACGGTTGGCCGTCGTCGGCGGCGTCTCATTGAACTCGCGGTTGAGGTCGAAGTTCAAAGAGGAGTTGGGCGACAGGGTGGAACTCTATTTCCCTGAGCCTCAATATTGCAGCGACAATGCGGCAATGATCGGTGTGGCTGGGCACATGCGGCTTCAGCGCGGCGAACGCGATGACATGAGATTGACCGCACATCCAAACCTTCGACTGGCCTCTTGAGAGGCGGAGCATCGAAAATTTGTTGAATCTCAAACTTTCGATTAAATTCTAAAACTTACCGAACGGAGGACTTGCACGATGTTCATTTCCAAATTTCTTCTCAAGCTGATTCCAAAAAGGTGGGCGGTTCAACTGCTTTCGGCTGTCGGCATGAACAGCTATTTCAAGTCGTTCCAGTCGATAGCGATTCAGGACGGGGTCTCAAAAGGGCTGTTTTCACCCGGTTTGAACTGCTACGCCTGTCCGCTTGCGCAATTTTCGTGTCCCATCGGCACGGTTCAGCATTTTTTGACCGTAGGTGAGCCGCCGCTTTACCCGCTGGGCGCCATCGGGTTGGCTGGTGTGGCGACCGGACGAATCATCTGCGGATGGACTTGCCCGTTCGGCTTCATTCAGGACCTGCTTCACAAGATACCGTTCCCGCTGAAGCTCTCGCTCCCTAAAGCGGCCTCGTATCTGCGATATGTCTTCCTTGCTGTCACGGTTTTCATCCTTCCGATTTGGCTGCACGAGACTTGGTTTTGCAAGCTCTGCCCGGCAGGTGCACTTGAGGGCGGCATCCCGTTCGCCATCTTCGACCCGGACATCCGTTCGCTCATAGGCACACTGTTCTGGTTCAAGATGGGTATCCTTGCAGTGTTCATCATCGGCTCAATTATTTTCAGTCGGCCGTTCTGCCGCATCATGTGCCCACTCGGAACGATGCTCGGATTCTTCAATCCCGTAAGTGTGGTCAAAATTAACTTTTACGAGGATCGATGTGCATTTTGCGATGTTTGTGCGGATGCATGTCCTGTTGAATTGGTGCCTTACCGTGAGTTCAACAGCGACAGATGCATCAGGTGTTTTCAGTGTGTCAAAGCATGTCCATTGGGCGCCCTTGAGGTCAAAATGAATTTCAAATATGAAAATCTGCCTTTGCAGGAAGGTGCTGCAGCATGAAAGATGTTCAGAGTGAACGAGATCATCGAAACATCCCGCTTGAAAAGGTGGGGGTGGAAGGACTGCTCTATCCCATCAAGGTGATGCAGAAAAGCGGTGGTCTGCAGGAGACGATTGCGAAAATCTCGATGTCCGTTGATCTTCCGCATGAATTTCGTGGGACTCACATGAGCCGATTCATAGAAGTCCTTGACAGTTATAGCCATCGGATAACACTGCGCAACCTCGAAAGGATGCTCGACGAGCTCAAAAATGTGCTCAACGCACAGACTGCGCACATCGAGATGGAATTTCCGTATTTCCTCATCAAGGAAGCCCCGATCTCACGCATCCCAAGCTACATGAGTTACATCTGCAAGTTCAAAGCCTCGAAAAGCGACAAATTCGATTTCATCCTCGAGGTGAACACCCCTGTTCAGACCGTATGTCCTTGTTCCAAAGAGATTTCGGATTACGGAGCGCACAATCAACGGGCTAATGTCAAGATCGAGGTCAGGATGTCCGGTCTGGTCTGGATCGAGGACATCGTGAAAATCGCTGAGGAATCGGCAAGTTCGCCTGTGTTTTCGCTCCTCAAGCGCGAGGATGAAAAGTTTGTTACCGAACATGCCCATGACAATCCGAGATTTGCCGAAGATGTCGCACGAGAAGCGACTTTGAGGCTTGAGCGGAATCCCAAAATCACATGGTATCGTGTAACCGTTGTGAGTTACGAAAGCATTCACAATCACAACGCATTTGCATGTGTTTCCAAAAACACGGTTATGCGAGCAAGAAACGGTGAAAAGGGTCAACAGGGAGGTCAATGAGGATGTTCAAACTCATAGCGGACATCTGTAGCCTGCCCTACCGAATCGGTTTCAGTTTGTGGAAATCCTACATGTTGAGGAAAAAACGGGCGAGCCTGCCCGGATTCACGATCGTCGTGGGCAATCTGACCATAGGCGGGAGTGGAAAAACTCCGTTTGTGATCGAAATCACGCGCGAATTGGTGGATCGAGGCATCCGTGTCGCTGTCCTGACACGGGGCTATGCCCGTAAATCCAGCAATCTCGTGGTGCTCAATCCAAAATTGAGTCCCAAACCGAGCGTTCGGGAGACGGGTGATGAACCGATGCTCATCTTTCGTAAACTCGGAGAACGAGTTCCAGTGGTGATCCACAAAGATCGCATTCGTTCCGCCAAATTGGCATCAGAACAATTTGATGTCCAAGCATTTGTGCTCGACGATGCGTTTCAGCATTTGAAAGTTTTGCCCGATTATTCCGTGCTGCTCATCAACCTTTCGGACATCAACGGCGGGGCATTGCTGCCACTTGGCCGATTCCGCGAGCCGATAGACGCAATCAGGCGGGCTGACCTTGTAGTCGTGAACTATCGAGATAAGCCTTTTGACGACAGAGATTTTCGATTTGGTGTGCCCTACACACGGATGCGCTACGAGCTTAAATCCGATGAGTTCAAAGGGGTTAGAGCATTCGCATTCGCCGGCATCGCTAACCCGAAGGAATTCAAAAGGATGCTTGAGGCCAGTGGGATCGAGCTTGTCGGTTTCAAACGGTTCAGAGATCACAAGTGGTATTCTGAAAAGGACTTGCGAAAAATTATCGCTGATGCACGAAAAGCCGGCGCTGAAGTTATCCTGACCACTGAGAAGGACTTCGTGCGGATCGAAAGTCCTCCGCCCGACATCAGGCCGGTTCCACTGTCAGTCGAAATCGAGGAACTCGACAACATCGCCGCAGTCATCGCTCGAAGGATAAACCCTCCACATTGAAGGACTTCCCATGAAGCCGAAGGTCATCGTCATAACCGGCGCGACAGCGGTCGGAAAGACCGAGATAGCGCGCATCCTGCTCGAAATTTGTCCAGAGCTCGTGTTCATCTCGTGCGATTCGCGCAAGGTCTATCGCTTCATGGACATCGGGACAGCCAAACCGCCGACCGATCTGCGACCGCATTACCGCCTTATCGACATCCGCACACCGGATAAAACTTACAGCGCTCAAGAGTTCGCCATCGATGCAGAACGGGAAATCGAGATCGCCTTGCAGGAAAACAAGTTTCCGATAGTCATCGGCGGCACCGTGCTCTATCTCAAGGCTCTGTTTGAAGGCTTCTTCGCGTCGCCGCCGATCGATCCGGAGATCCGGGCAGAACTTGAGGAGGAGCTTCGGCGGAAAGGCTCGGTTGCGCTCCACGAGGAACTCAAAAAAGTCGATCCTGAAACGGCCGCAAAAGTTCATCCGCACGATTGGATTCGCATCACAAGGGCGTTGGAAGTCTATCAGCAGTTTGGAAAGCCGATCTCGCAGTTGAGGCGCGAATCCAGGCGCCAGCCGAAATTTGAACCGAACTACTTTTTCGTGCACCTACCTCGAATCGAGCTTTACGAACGGATCAACCGCCGAGTTGACCGCATGATGGAGCTCGGATTTCTTGACGAGGTCAAAAAATTGCTTGAGATGGGTTATAACCTGCGATACCCGTCGATGAACACTTTGGGCTATCGTGAGTTAGCTTTGCACCTTCAGGGTCGGATGAGCCTCGAGACGGC
>QNDP01000173.1 GCA_003645975.1 Candidatus Hydrothermota bacterium
CGGGCAGCTTCACCGATGACACGACAGCGAGGTTGGGCGCAAATGACTGCTTCGTCTCTTTCGCACTGCTTCCTATCTCGGCCGTCTTCTTGAGCACCAATCTGTTGGAGAATTTCGGCCGAATCATGATGTAACTGCCGTCGGGTTGCTTCCGATCCTGAACCACCTCGACCAGCCCCTTGTCCTTGAAACCTCTCAGCAGCTTTTTGGGTGCTCTGACACCGTTCTGACGGGCGATCTTTGTGAACTCCTTGCCGCTCAGTTCGCCGGCCGAAACGAGTTCTTTCCAGACTGCGAACTCTTTGGGGCCAAGATAGATGTGCTTTTCCAGTGAGAACACCGAATGACCGTTTGAGACATGCAGTATCCCGCGGTTCGTCTTGACCCTCCTTAACGGGTCTGTAACTTTATGTCGAATAACGGCTTTCAGTTTTTTCCAGACCGTGCGGCCGTCGTCGGTGAAACTCAGGACTTCAAAATCGAGGTCGGATGTATCGCGATATTCGACGCCGTTCGGCTTAATCTGAGATTTTTCAGCGATAAGTGAATCGACGAATTCGCCGATTTTGACGATTTTTATGCCGTTTTTATCGCGGATTATGACGGTTTCATTCGGATGGACGCTGAACGCTTGTGCGCCAGCAGCCTCGCCTTGAAGTGTATAGAAAAAGTTGACTATCTGGCCGAGAGCGACGCGGAAATGTTTTGCTGGCTTCGATTCGATTTTGCCACGAACCCCTCCAAATCCAACTCTGAGAAGGTCTTCAAGGTCCCACCCAACACAGTTGTGATTCCACATCCCGTTGACAACGATAGTGTGGCTTTCGGTCGTGATGTCGTAAATGTATTCGTCCGGAATGTTGACGGGGATTTTGTCTCCGACTTCGCTCCATTTGTCTTCGATAACATCCTCGCCGCCGGTAAATTTTCTCCACAATTCAGGGAATCTTTGGGATAAGTTTTCAAACTTGCTGACATTTATCAGCAAAATTTTGTGCTTATTGGGAACTATCTCACCGGCTTGGACAATGTCCCTATCTGCTAACTCTCCGATTATCATGGGATGGTCTTCAGTAACAACGACTTCTCTTCCTTCGACTTTGATTTTCACCATCTTCCGGTCTTTGCGCTTGCGGACAAGGCGGGTTACGCGCGTCCAGCCGTCACGGTCGAGCACATACAGGTCATCAGGATATTTCGCCCATGCGTCGTCTTCTTCGGATAGAAGGACTTCATCCCTGTCAATCGATTCATAAAGGCGCTCGAATGAAGTCAACCATATCTCATCGCCACGCCTGGCCACAACCACCTCTTTGCCGTAGTAGGTGTAAACCCCCAGAATCCCCAAATCGTGGATATGGAAGTCCCCGCTGTCGTGGGCATTTTTGATTTCTGGAGGATAAATTTTGTTGAGCCAATATCTTGCGACTACGGACGAGGCAAGGTAGAAGTTCAAACCCTGAAGCGAATAGGTCATGTTGGAGTTTTCGGCGACGCGCCAGTCGGAGCGATCGATGTATTCGTCAACTAGCTTGATGCCATCGACAAAGATCGATTCGAGTTCGCGTGCTTCAGCGCGCTTCTGACGGTAAAGGATGTAAGCCTTGGCGACCTTCGCATGTCCTTGTTCGATAAGGATTTTTTCGACAATATCCTGAATATCTTCGACCGAAGGCGTTAAACCCTTGCTGTAAAACCTTTCGTTGACCATCCATTCGACCATTCCAGCAAGGAACTCCGCTGTCTTCCTGTCGCGCCCACCTACTGCACGTGCAGCCTTGAAAATAGCTGATGCTATTCGTTCTCTGTCAAATCTGACCCTTCTCCCGTCCCTTTTAATAACAAATCGTTCCATGAAAATCGCCTCCTTTTCAAAATCTTCCGTTTTGGGGAGTTCTGAGGGCACCTTTAGATGTTCTCGGTCGGCATCTCCATTCCGAGAGGGCGAGGCTTATTTTGTTTCAAGCCCCTCAAATCTTCAAGACAGCGAAAATATGTAAAATTTGGAAACTGTAAGCCTTTGAGCAACACAGTCTCATGTCGAAGTCCGTTGAATCTCCAGAAATTTGCATCGCAAGAGCAACGAACGAAGGCGGAAAAATCGAAGGGGCTGCGAACAGCGGTATATGCCCAAAATTGTTGCGAAGTTCAATATAACTCTTTGGGAATCAATGTGATGCTTTTCCTTGAGGAAGATAGGAGCAAAGTTTATAATAAACGCCGAAATTTGTTGATTTTGAGTGATTTTTATGAAAAAGATAGGCGATGTCATTGATTTGGTGCTCGCAAAATCCGGCCTTCTCGAAGCAGTCCGACGACATGAGGTCGTCCTAAAATGGCCTGAAGTGGCTGGATCCGAATTAGCCCAATTGACACAAGCAGTTGCCTTTAACGGCACAACACTTATAGTCAGAGTGAAAGATGCCGCATTGCGTAACGAACTCAGCATGAAACAGTTAGAACTTGTAAATCGGTTCCATAAACTCGGATATCGAACCGTAAAGTCTATTAAATTCGTGAGGTGAATTATGGAGACAAAGATGAAACAAAATGGAAACGAATACACCGCCTCGGCGATCAGAGTGCTCAAAGGACTTGAGGGCGTGCGGAGACGCCCCGCGATGTATATCGGCGATGTCGGCAAACGAGGACTTCACCACCTTGTCTTTGAATTGGTCGATAACGCCATCGATGAAGCACTTGCTGGATATTGCAACGAGATAAAGGTTGTGATCCATCAGGATGGGAGTGTCTCGGTGGAAGACAATGGACGCGGCATTCCAGTGGACATCCATCCAGAACTTAAAGTCCCTGCCGTCGAAATAGTCTTCACAATGCTTCACGCAGGCGGAAAATTTGATTCAAAGGTTTACAACATATCCGGCGGATTGCATGGAGTCGGTGCGTCCGTCGTGTGCGCACTGTCCGAATGGGTCGAGGTGGAAATACATCGCAACGGCAAGATTTATCGACAAAGATTTGAAAGAGGCGAAAAAGTTACTGACCTCCAAGAGGTTGGGACAACACAGGACACCGGAACAAAAATAAGATTCAAACCGGATGAACAAATTTTTAGGACCACTAAGTTTGACTTTGAGGTCTTAAATGAAAGACTTCATGAACTCGCCTTCCTTATCAGTGGAGTGAAAATCCGACTTTTTGACGAGAGGACAGGTCAATCTGCTGAATACCTCTATGAAGGCGGACTGAAAGAGTTTGTTCGCTATCTCGACGAGGCTCGAGAAGTCGTTTTTAATGAACCCTTTTATATGTTTTACCGAGATAAGGATACAAACACAGAGGTCGAAATAGCGCTCGAATACACGACAAGCTATGTCGAGACCGTGCTGACCTATGCCAACACCATCAACACACATGAAGGAGGCACACATCTTTCGGGTTTTAAAGCGGCATTGACACGCGTCCTGAACGACTACGGCAAACGGCACGGCATCCTCAAGGACAACGAATCGCTGTCGGGCGAGGACGTTCGCGAAGGATTGACCGCTGTCATCCATGTGAAGCTTAGAGACCCTCAGTTTGAGGGACAGACGAAGACGAAACTCGGAAACGGCTATGTCAAGGGATTGGTCGAACGGGCATTTTACGAAAGGTTTTATCGGTTCCTCGACGAAAATCCGAAGATTGCACAATTGATATTGGAGAAGGCCAAGCTCGCTGCGCGCTCAAGAGAGGCCGCCAAAAAAGCCCGTGAGCTTGTCAGACGCAAAAGCTTCCTTGAATCCGACACATTGCCCGGCAAACTTGCCGATTGCACATCGAGAGACCCGGAAAAATCGGAACTTTTCCTTGTTGAAGGCGAATCTGCTGGCGGAAACGCAAAACAGGCTCGCACAAGGGAGTTTCAGGCCATCCTTCCGCTTCGTGGAAAGATCCTCAATGTTGAAAAGTCAAGACTGGACAAAGCGTTGTCCAACGATGTCATTAAAGCGATCCTATCGGCCATAGGTGCAGGACTCGGCGATGAATGCGATCCGGAAAAGGCACGCTATCGAAAAATCATCATAATGACCGATGCGGATGTCGATGGAGCACACATAAGAACATTGCTTTTGACGCTCTTTTATAGGTTTATGAGACCCCTTATCGAAGCAGGCTACATCTATATCGCCATGCCGCCGCTCTATCGGGTGGCCAAAGGTAAAA